>NZ_SGSW01000033.1:0-50407 GCF_004209125.1 Acinetobacter sp. WCHAc060033
GCTACAGAGTGCTGATCCTGAATTCATTGAAAAATTTTTTCAAGATAAAAGCAATACTGAACTAGGCTATGAAATTTTAGGAATTCTTGATCAAACTTATTTAGAAAAACAAGCAAGAATGATTGGTCGGGTAACAATACTTTTGAAACAACAGCAAATTTCAAAACATGAATTTGACAAATATACATATATTATTACTAAGTTAAATAACTACCTAATAACTGAAATTGAAAAGCTCAATTTACATGGTAGAGATTTTAAAAATAATTCAACATATCTCTCAGAACACAGGACTGATTTAAGTCCCGAAGGGATAACAACTTTTATACACCCTAATCTAGATTTAGTAAGTTTTGGCTTTCTCAAAGAAATTCCTCCTTCAAATATGTGGAATCAAATTTCAAATTTTGAAAGAACTGATGCTTATTATTTCTTTTATGAAAATATTTTCTAAAACAAAAAAGCCCCTTTCGGGGCTTCTTCTATTTGGTATTGAAAACCATCAATTAACCAATGAACTTACGTGCATTACGGAACATACGTAACCATGCACCATCTTCAGTCCATTCTTCAGGTTTCCACGAATGCTGAATTGCACGGAAGTTACGCTCAGGATGCGGCATCATAATCGTTGCACGACCATCTTTCGACGTCACACCAGAAATCGCTTCAGGCGAACCATTCGGGTTCATCGGATACTGTTGAGTTGCATTACCCTGACTGTCTACATAACGTAAGATCACCTGATTACCTGCATTCAACGATGCAAAGTTTTCAGCAGTCGTATCTGCACGACCTTCACCATGCGCCACAGCGATTGGTAAAATTGAACCTTCCATTCCTTCTAAAAGAATAGATGGAGATTTTTCAACTTTAACGTTCACAACACGCGCTTCAAACATTTCAGAGGTATTACGACGGAAACGAGGCCAGTTGTCTGCACCAGGAATCAGTGGAGCAAGCTGTGCAAGCATCTGACAACCATTACAGATACCAACAGAGAAGGTATTGTCACGGTTAAAGAATTTTTCAAACTGATCACGCAGTTTTGGATTGAACAAGACTGATTTAGCCCAACCACCGCCTGCGCCCAATACGTCACCGTAAGAGAAACCACCACACGCCACTAAACCTTCAAAGTCGTCCAAATCAATACGACCTGAAAGTAAATCGCTCATGTGAACATCGACAGTATTAAAGCCAACCTTATCAAATGCCGCAGCCATTTCCACATGACCGTTTACGCCTTGTTCACGTAAAATCATCATGTTCGGACGGCGTTCATTGATATATGGTGCTTCTACAGGCTCATTCAAATCGAATGTTGGTAAAGCAATAATACCTTTATGGTTTTTATCAGCGATCAATGAATATTCAGAATCAGCAGTTTCAACGTTGTCACGTAAGCGCTGGATCTGATGAGAAACTTCAGTCCACGCCTGTTGTAATTCAGCACGTTCAAGCACTAAACCATTCACAGACAATGTGTCTGAATCATTCACTGTACCAACAACAGCAATTGCATCTTTCAAGCTTGAAGCAGCAACTTCATCAGCCAATGTTGCCCAGTCTGCTTTAGAAATCTGCAATACTGCACCAATTTCTTCTGCAAATAAGCTTTCAGTCGATTGATTTTCAAGTGTTACACCTAAGCGTGAAGCAAACATCATTTCAGCAACTGTCGCAAGTAAACCACCATCACCGATGTCATGATACGCTTTGATCAAGCCACGGTTGTTCCAGTCCTGCACCAGTGCAAAGAATGCTTTGAAATCATCAAAACTGTCGACATCAGGTGTTACTGAACCGATTGCTTTATAAACCTGTGCAAGAATCGAACCACCTAAACGGAACTGACCTTTGGACAAGTCAATGCGAACGAGTACTGAATCTTCATTTTTCAGTTCAGGGGTCAATGTTTTACGTACATCTAAAACAGGTGCAAATGCAGTGATCACGCCAGACATTGGAGAAGTTACAGATTTATCTTCGCCTTCGTCATTCCAAGTGGTACGCATTGACAATGAGTCTTTACCCACTGGAATTGCGATACCGAGTGCAGGACACATTTCCATACCGATGGCTTTAACACCCTCGAATAATGCCTGATCCTCACCTTTCTGACCCGCAGCCGCCATCCAGTTTGCAGACAGTTTAATGTCACTGATCTGTTCGATGTTGGCACACATGATGTTAGAAATTGATTCAGCGACTGATAAACGAGCTGAAGCAGCAGGGTTTAACAATGCCACAGGTGGACGTTCACCCATTGCCATTGCTTCACCTGTATAGCCTTGTAAGCTTGTGGTTGTTACAGCAGCATCTGCCACTGGAACCTGCCAACGCCCCACCATCTGATCACGTGCAACCATACCTGTGATTGAACGGTCACCGATTGTGATCAGGAATGATTTAGATGCAACTGTTGGATTTTTTAAGACACGGAAAATCGCATCTTTTAAGTCAGTCACTTGTGCAGCGGTAAAATCATCGCCTTTGCGCTCAATCGTTTCATACGAACGGCTCATGCGAGGTGTACCACCAAGCATCACTTGCATTGGCATATCCACAGCTTTGTTATCAAACAATGGATCGTTTACAGTCAACTGACGTGCTTCAGTCGCTTCACCAAGAACAGCAAATGGGCAACGTTCACGCGCACAGATAGATTCAAATAATTCTAAAGATTCTGGTTTGATCGCAAGGACATAACGTTCCTGGGCTTCGTTTGACCAAATTTCCATAGGAGACATGCCTGGCTCTAAGGATGGAATCTTACGAAGATCAAGGATTGCACCTAACTCGTGATCATTGACAAGTTCAGGCATTGCATTGGAAATACCGCCCGCGCCGACATCATGTACAGATACGATTGGGTTGAAATCTTCCATTCTCCAGCAAGCATCAATCACTTCCTGGCAACGACGCTCCATTTCTGGGTTTTCACGTTGAACTGAAGCAAAATCAAGGTTTTCACCGAGTTTACCACTGTCTACAGAAGACGCTGCGCCACCACCTAAACCGATGAGCATTGCAGGACCACCAAGGACAATCAGTAAGTCGCCTGGTTGAATTGCATCTTTTTCGACATGGTCAGGACGGATGTTGCCGTAACCACCTGCGATCATGATTGGTTTATGGAAACCTTTCACATCACCATTGACATTCTGTTCAAATGTACGGAAATAACCATTTAATGCAGGACGACCAAATTCGTTGTTAAATGCAGCGCCACCTAAAGGACCATCAATCATGATCTGCAAAGGTGAAGCCATACGTGATGGTTTGCCGTAGTTGTCTTCCCAAGGCTGTTCAAAACCTGGAATGTTCAGGTTAGAAACTGTGAAACCTGTTAAACCTGCTTTTGGTTTACCACCACGACCTGTTGCACCTTCATCACGGATTTCACCGCCCGAACCTGTCGCAGCACCTGCAAATGGTGCAATCGCTGTTGGATGGTTGTGAGTTTCCACTTTCATCAGGATGTGAGCAGCCTGGCTCTTGTATTTATAAACGTGGTGACCTGTCGCTTCGTCTTTTTTCGGATAGAAACGTTGAGTATCAAAGCCCACGATCACAGATGCGTTGTCTTTATATGCTGACAATACGTCTGTTGGAGATTCTTTATAGGTATTTTTAATCATCTGGAACAATGACAATGGCTGAACTTCGCCATCAATAGTCCATTCAGAACCAAAGATTTTATGACGGCAATGTTCAGAGTTTGCCTGAGCAAACATCATCAGTTCGATGTCGTGTGGGTTACGACCCAGTTTATTGAATGCCGCAACTAAATAATCAATTTCTTCATCAGACAATGCAAAACCAAACTCAGAGTTTGCTTTCACCAGTGCATCTTTGCCCTGACCTAAAATATCAATTGAATTTAAAGGCTTTGGTGCAGTTTCAGAGAATAATGCAGCAGCGTCATCAATCTGATTGAAAACACTTTCCGTCATACGGTCATGTAAAACCTGTTTAACTTCATCAGATACGTCAGAAATACCCTTTAAAGTAAACAAAACACCGCGTTCTAAGCGGTGTACAGGTGTATTACAGTTGGCAAAAATATCAGTTGCTTTAGATGACCACGGCGAAATTGTACCGACACGAGGTGTCACTAAAATCTGGACTTCGTCACTTGCAGCTTTGCGAACTTCAAACGATGCGCCATCGTTTAAAAGCTGTAAAGCAGATTGCTGTTGTTGCTCGTTGAGCGCTTGGTCGAAAAGGTAAACCCATTGGCTTTCTATTGATTGAACAGAACTGATTGACGCAAGGCGTGTTAATAGTTGTGTTTGCTTAAAAGAAGAGTGTGCAGGTGCACCGGCAACGATAAACATGCTGTTTTTGGCTCCACGGGCAGGTCTAGACAACCTACCGCAATGTGACTTGAAGAGAGCGCATATTCTACTGTGAAAGCAAGTTTTGAGCTAGTCATCTCTGACTTAAAAAATTAAGTTTTCTTCGTTTAAAATGCTCTATTTACTTTGACTTTCAAATTCAAACATGATTCGTAACAATTGATTTACTTGACTGAATAGCTGAATTCACCTGTCTGTGCGTTTTCTTTAGCAATGATGCCACTCTTTTTATAAAACACATCACCACAAGAAATATCTTCTTCTATTCCACCGTCAATACTAAATGAAAGCTGAACATTGACATGATGTAGATCAGGATGCTTAGTTGATGAATCTATAAAAAATGCATCTAAACTTTCCGTGTTGTAACAGACATACACTTTTTCAGCTTTGCCATTTTTATTCAGGTCAATACTGTAACGATGATCTTTATTTTGAATGAGTCGATCTGATTTAAGTGCAATAAAGTTAATTAAATCTCCCTCGCGACTGATGGCATAAGCGTATTTTTGAGTTTCAGTAGCGAAACCACTTTGACAATTTTTAACTGCTTGCCCAAGTTTCACTTTTTCGACTTGAAGGTCTTCTTTACTAAACTCAGATTTACCATTGATCTCACTACTTGCTGAAAGTGCCCAATAACTTTTCCCTTCTGCATGAGCATCATCCGTCCAAACACAATTTTTAGGGATAATTTGATCACCATCAGTTTGAAATGCAAAAGTCGCTATAGGCAAATCTAATGCTTCAGGTTGTGTAGGAATACTTTCTTCAATTTGAGAATGTTCTTTTTCAGCCTTATTCTGTGTTTCAACTTCTTGCTGCTGATTGGAATGTTTTTGCTCAGATTGACTACAAGCGGATAAAAGAAGTGCGCTCATCAATACTAATCTTTTAGTCATATTACCTTTTGAATTTTCAGTGTTTTACCAAAGTCTTGTTATATTCATATATTCCTGAATTTTCAACCATTGAAATTTTCCAATAATGTGGATTTTCTAAGTTATGAATCGGTTGATAAATAAAAATTCGATGACCATATTGATCCATAAAGCTATAATCTGCTGAGCCTAAGTAGTACATTGACTCCTGAGTATCTGAGATTCGTTCCCAACCATTTTCCTTTAACTTTGAAATATAAATTTCTTCAAATTGTTGCTGTTTTAACTCAATGTCTGATATTTCAAATTGAAACAGTTTATAAGGCATTTTCTGAGGTACCCATGAGATATCATCATATTTAAACGGTGCTAACTTTTCAGCAAAAATGAGTTGTGCTTGATCATTGAAATAACTAAAAATTTTAGGTGAATTGCGAAGTCGTTCCTCCACAGTCACATCTGCATATTTCAAACGAGTTTTAGGTTCAAACAGTGATAAAAACTGAATAAAACCATAGAGAAATAAACCGACAACAATCCAAATTCCATAAGCGAAGAAATGTGCTTTTATTTCTAACTTGTAATCAAATTTTTCTTCTTGATCGTTATTTTTCTGCAAATTTTTCTCCAAGTTTACTTTTACATGGCTTTAATTTACTTTTGATTTTGTTAACGCCTACGTCTTTAGACTTTTTAAATCATCGTTTAACCTTATTTTTAAACTGCATATTAAAACTAATTGATTAATTAATAATCATAAATTTTCAAATACAATCATTTTGATGACTTTTTCCTAACATTTCGACATACAATAAACCCTTAAAATATTTATGTGTTTTAATTAACCTTTAGAGCTTTGTTTATGTCAGACCATACATCATCCACTTTGGACGAAACTTCAACATTAACGCTTGAGCGTTGTACGACTTGCAAAGAACTTGTAAATGCAAACGAACTCGACCCAAATTATGATGGACCTTTAGCCACCTATTCAGACCAAAGCTATTGTACTTTGAAATGCATGCTCGAATCTAAAACAGTCCAAACATCAAAAAATGAATCATAAATCGCTGTTTTATTGTCAATAAGCAAGATTTAAACAATGATTGACTTAAATTTTGCTTATGGTTTATTTCCAAATTTTCATTTTCAAAATTGAACCTTCATTCCAAACACATGATTTAATTCGTCAACTTATGTCGCCCTACTCTAGTACATTCTCAATTAATTTGGCATGATGCAAATAAGTAATAGGTGAATAACGATAAATGACACAAATGCGTTGGTTAGAACTGCTCTCCACAGTTCGTTTAGGCAGTAAAAAGCAAAGTACAGAACAGGCACGTAGCCCATTTCATAAAGATTATGACCGTATTATATTTTCACAAAGTTTTCGTCAACTAAATCGTAAAACGCAAGTTCATCCGCTCACACAACATGATGGTATTCACACCCGTTTAACTCATTCCCTTGAAGTATCTTGTATTGGGCGTTCGCTCGGGATGCTTGCAGCCGAAAAAATCAAAGATGAACTCCCGATGTGGATTTCCCCTGCCGATGTGGGGGCAATTATTCAAGCCGCTTGTTTGGCGCATGATATTGGCAATCCACCCTTTGGACATGCAGGTGAATATGCGATTCGAGAATGGTTTGACGATGCCTCACATACCGATTTTTTAAAAGATTTAAGTGCAGAACAACAAGCCGATGTACGCCAATTTGAAGGTAATGCACAAGGTCTGAGACTACTCACCAAGATTGATTATCATCCCAATGATGGCGGAATGCGCCTTACTTACGCAACCTTAGGGGCTTACTTAAAGTACCCTTGGTTATCAAAAACCATCGAATCGCAAGGTGATACGCCAGCAAGTAAGCGTGCCAAGTTTGGCTGTTACCAAGCGGAAAAAGATATTCTTCGACAAATTGCCACTCAATTAGGATTAATTCAGTTAGGCGAAGATCATTGGTGTCGTCATCCTTTGACTTATTTACTCGAAGCGGCAGATGATATTTGTTACGCACTGATTGATCTTGAAGATGGCATTATTTTAAATATGCTGACTTATGAAGAAGTTGAACCGATTTTCCTTGATTTATTGGGTGATTTTGGTATTCCTGCTGAACTGAATATGCCTTATACAACGTGGCAACAAAAAATTGCAGCTTTGCGTGGTCGTGTAATGAAACGCTTAGTCGATGAAGTCACTACAGCATTTGCCAAACAGCATTTTCAAATTTTATCAGGGCAACTCAAAGGTTCATTACTGCAATATTGCTCAGAAGATATTGAGATTGGTATCGATCGTGCGAAAAACCTAGCACGTGAAAAAATCTTTGAGCATCCGCAAAAGTCAGGTCTTGAAATTATCGCCCATCAAAGTTTGCAACATATATTAGATGCATTTATTCCGCTGACCACACCGAATAAAACCTTGAGTTTTAAAGATGGCCGATTAATGTCGATTCTAGAACGTTTTGGGGCACGTTTTAGTGATGATCATTATGACAATATTATGCAAGTCTTGGATATTGTCAGTAAATTTTCAGATCATCAAGCCTATAACTTGGCGCAAGAGTTACAGGGTAATAAGGTTGGTTTCTTTTAAAGCATTTGGAGAATGAAAGATTGGTAATTTTTCAAGCTTCGTTATACTCTCGGAACAATTTAAAATATCAACATCATGCCACTTAAATGTAAAGCATGGTGATTTAACTAGCGATAAGTGAATAAATGCAATGATCGGATGTCTAATTGGTGAAGTCTTAGCTTTGGAAGCACCGACTGTACTTTTAAATGTAAATGGAGTGGGCTATGAAATTGACACCCCGCTTTCTACCTTTTGCCAACTGCAAAAAGGTCAAAAAGTTACACTTTGGACGCATTTAGCCGTTCGTGAAGATGCTCAACTGCTGTATGGTTTTTTAAATCAACAAGAAAAAATCATTTTCCGCACATTACTCAAAGTCAATGGTGTTGGTCCTAAAATGGCTTTAGGCATTCTTTCAACCTTAAGTGTGGAAATGTTGGTACATACTGTTGAAAATGGTGATGTAAAAACACTGGTTAAAGTTCCTGGTGTTGGTACAAAAACTGCTGAACGTTTAATGATTGAACTACGTGATCGTTTTAAAGCCTTCACAGTGGGTGGAACATCTTCAACATCAACCACAACACAAATTCAATTTACTGGAAATTCTGCGGTTGCAGAAGCAGAAGCCGCATTGCAATCATTAGGTTATAAACCACAAGAAGCACAGAAATTGGTCAATGCAGCCAAAGGTGATTTCACTGAAGCGAGTGATATTATCCGTGCAGCACTTAAATCGATGAATAAATAAGATAGATCAAACATGCAAGACCGTTTAATCAGTGGTTCTGAAAAACCCGAAGATCATTTTGATCGTGCCATTCGCCCAACTTCACTGGATGACTATATTGGTCAGCCTGTGGTACGCGAGCAAATGGAAATCTTTATTGGTGCAGCACGTGGTCGTGGTGAAGCACTCGACCATACATTAATCTTTGGTCCACCGGGGCTAGGCAAAACCACACTTGCGAATATCATCGCACGTGAAATGGGTGGCAATCTCAAATCCACGTCTGGTCCTGTACTGGAACGTGCAGGTGATTTGGCGGCAATGCTGACGAATCTTGAAGAAGGTGACGTTTTATTTATTGATGAAATTCATCGTCTTTCTCCTGTGATTGAAGAGATCCTCTACCCTGCAATGGAAGATTATCAACTCGATATTATGATTGGTGAAGGTCCTGCCGCTCGCTCGATCAAGTTGGATTTACCGCCATTTACACTGGTTGCCGCAACCACACGTGCGGGTCTACTCACCTCACCTTTGCGTGATCGTTTTGGGATCGTGCAACGTCTTGAATTTTATTCTGTAGAAGATTTAACCCATATTGTGACTCGTTCAGCCAATCTGATGGATGTACCAATTACCCATGAAGGTTCAGTCGAAGTTGCACGACGCTCACGTGGTACACCGCGTATTGCCAACCGCCTGTTACGACGTGTCCGTGACTATGCTCAAGTCAAAGGGACTGGTGAAGTCACCCAAGAAATGGCACAACGTGCTTTAGATATGTTGAATGTCGATAAAGATGGTCTAGACACACTAGATCGTCGTTATTTATCAATGCTATTAGAACGCTTCGATGGCGGTCCTGCGGGTGTAGAAGCTCTGGCTGCAGCAATGGCTGAAGATTCAGGGACATTGGAAGATGTGATTGAACCTTATTTGATTCAGCAAGGTTATGCGATGCGTACTGCACGTGGGCGAATTGCGACAAATCAGGCTTATTTACAATTTGGAATGACACCGCCTGAACCGAAAAATTAGTATCAAAGGGAGATTATTCTCCCTGCATAATTCTCCCGAACTCATTTTCAAAATACTCAAATAATTCATGCTTAAACTGTCTAATTTCTTCTTTCCAATAGTCTAGATCAATATCAGTAATAATTTCGCTTCTAAGGCTCGGAGTTATAATACGAATTAGCTCGCTTTTGAATAAAAGTACATTAGCTCTTAAATGAGAATTACCAAGATATAACTCTAACCTCGTGCCTATATTTTCCATTGAATCTCTTTTCAGAGTTAGTTCTAATACATAATCATCTGGTAGTTTTTCACCCAAATTAAGTTGTAAACTTTTTGCTTCATAAATTAGGTTTTCACACGATAAAATAAACTCTGCTCCTAACAAACGGATAGCATTATTTTTTTCATTTAAAAGCTCCATCTGTTTTACTCTTTCTTGACTTCTAATTAATGCGTGATTCGACTCAAGCATAATTTTTTCAGCACTTTTAATCTGGGCTATTACAGCATCAAATGACTGTTTCGTTAAATCAAAACTTTTTTTACCATACCAATACGCAAGCCAAGTCGCCAAACCACCTAGAATCAATGCAACTACTACAGACAAAGCGAAGGATGAAATCGCCGTCTTATCTGTAGAAGCATTTAATTCCATATGTGTTTTAGCAGGCTGTTGCAAAATAATCGTCTGAGTGCTTTGTTGTTGAGGCATTATCCAAGGAAGCAAAATCATTTGCTCATTTTTTTCATTCATGACTGATATTTAACATGATAATCTATAAATCATTTTAGCAATTTAATTTATATTTTCATCTTCCCATATAAACTTTAATAAATTATTTTCAAATAGTTATATTTGAAACCTTGTGCCAATTCACAAAAAAATCAATGTGCTAAACTGCAAACCGTTACAGAGCATAGTTTTGAGCAATCAATTTTACAGCTCACAACTCCCTTCCATGCTCAAAAAATATAACACCTTGTAAATGTGCAAACTGGTAAATGATTATGGCGAATAAATTCGAGTTTCAAATCCGTGTATATATTGAAGATACCGATGCAGGTGGTATCGTTTATCATGCCAATCATATTCGCTTTATGGAGCGAGCACGTACAGAATGGCTTCGCGCATCTGGCATAGATCATTATTGGCATCAAAAAGATTATAATTTTGTTGTACATAAAATTGCTTTGAAATATTCTCGTCCTATACTTATGGACGATCTTATTACTGTTACTGCACGTGTAGTTTCATGTAAAGCTTCGTCATTTGTGTTGCAACAGAATATATATCGTGGTGAAATCATGCTAGCTTCAGGCGAGGTTGAATTGGCATGTTTAAGTACAGACATGAAACCTCGTCGAATTCCTGATGAAATCCGTGACTTAATTCTTAGAGAATTAGCCCACGAATAAAAATATTTTTGGCACATGTAACTATGGCAACACAACTAGAATCTTCTCTACATATCTCTGATTTAATTTTACAAGCGAGCCCCGTGGTTCAATTGGTCATGCTAATCCTTGTATTAGCTTCAATTTTTAGTTGGTTTCTGATTGCCAAGTTACATATGGGCTATAAAAAAGCCCGCCAAGGCGATGAACACTTTCAAAAAATTTTTTGGTCGGGTGCTGAGCTCAATACTTTATATAACAATGCTCAACTCAATTCTAAACGAGACGGTTTAGAAGATATTTTCTATCAAGGTTTAAGTGAATTTCTAAAACTTAAAAAACGTCATGCAGATACAGCTCCGATGATCGAAGGCACTGAACGTATTTTACGTGTCGGTTTAAGTCGTGACCAAGGTCGTTTAGAACAAGGTCTAAGCTCACTTGCAAGTATCGGTTCTGTTGCACCTTATATTGGTTTATTTGGTACAGTTTGGGGCATCATGAGTGCTTTCATTGGTTTAGCTCAAGTTGAACAAGTGACTTTAGCCACTGTTGCTCCAGGTATTGCAGAAGCACTTATTGCAACGGCAATTGGTTTATTTGCTGCGATCCCTGCGGTATTGGCATTTAACCATTACACGGCGAAAGGCGAAGAAATTTATTCTGATCGAGCTTTATTCTCGGAAGAAATGGTGGCGCTATTACAACGTCAATCTGTGGGTACTACACAGGAAGTTGAATAATGGCAATCCGACGCTCTGGCAGTTTTGACCGTATCAAAAAACCGTTAAAAAGTGATATGAATGTCGTACCGTATATCGACGTCATGTTGGTTTTATTGGTAATTTTCATGGTCACTGCACCGATGATCACCACTGGGGTAAAAGTTGACTTACCACAGGCGAATAATAATCCAATTCAATCTGAAGATCGTCCTGCGATTGTCACGCTTGAAGCGGATGGTTCAATCAAACTCGAAGATAAAACACATAATAATGATGTATTAACACTCGATGAATTAAAAACCATACTGACAGAAAATCAAAAACAAGCACATGCGAATCAAAAGCAATTGTCTGTTTTGATCAATGGTAGCCAATCGCGTCCTTATGGTGAAGTCATGCAACTCATGTCTGCTCTTCAAGATGCAGGTTTAAACCAAGTAGGTTTATTGACCGAGTCTGTTAAAAAGTAAGTTATGAAAAATAATCAAAAGCCACAATCTAAAGAAACAGCGATTGCACTTGGATTTACGATTGGAATCCATGTGGTGGCACTGACTGGCTTACTTTTTCTCGGCTTAAGTAAACCACCTGAACCACCTAAACAGATTAAAACAGTATTAATCAAACCTGAAGACTTACCTCCTCCAGAACCAAAACCTGTAGTGGATTCAGATTCAGTAGAAACTGCGGATACCCAAGTTGCAGAAAAGATTCAACAAATTGCTGAACCTGTTCAAGATGCACCCAATATTCCGACTGAGCAAAAACCTGATACTACAGCCATCGATCAGCAAAAGGCTGCTGATGAAGCCAAAACTGCCACTTTAGAACAACAAGCCGCGCTTGCAGCTGCGAAAATAGCGCAAGATAAAGCAGCAAAACTGGCTCAGGCTAAAGCAGATGCAGCTGAAAAGGCGAAACAAGAAGCGGCTGAAAAAGTGAAGCAAGCCAAGAATGCTGCTGACAAGGCTAAAGCTGTTGCAGATGCTCAAGCCAAAGCTGAGGCAGCGGAAAAAGCGAAGCAACTTGCAAGAGCTGAAGCCAATGAAAGAGTTCGTCAAGCCAAATTAGCCGCAGATGCTAAACGTAAAGCGGAAGCGGCTGAGAAAGTTAGAAAAGATGCCGCTGATAAAGCACAGCAAGCGAAAGCTGATGCTGCAGCAAAAGCTAAAGCAGAAGCTGCTGAAAAAGCACGTAAAGAAGCAGCAAATAAAGCCCAACAAGCAAAAGCTGATGCAGTAGCAAAAGCCAAAGCGGAAGCTGCTGAAAAAGCACGTAAAGATGCTGCGGAGAAAGCGCAGCAAGCAAAAGCTGATGCTAAAGCCAAAGCTGATGCGGACGCCAGAGCGAAGGCTAATGCGAAGGCAAAAGCCGATGCGGATGCCAAAGCTAAGGCTGATGCTAAGATAAAAGCGGATGCAGAAGCTAAACGTAAAGCAGACGCCGATGCAAAAGCCAAAGCAGATGCCAAACGTAAAGCTGATCTTGCACGTGAATTAGACAATGAAAAAGAGTCTGCTGCAGAGCAAGCCAAAAACGCGGCTGCTAATAAAAAGGCTGAAGCACGTAAAGTTGCCTCTTCTGCGAAGCGTGATTTTGAAAATAAAGTTCGAAATGCTTGGCGTATGCCTGCAGGTTCTTCTGGGCAGAAAGCAACTGCACGGGTAACTTTGACAGACAGTGGCTCAGTCGCTTCAGTGATTGTGAATTCAAGCGATCCTGATGTAAAAGCCAGTGTAGAACAAGCTGTACGCGCTGCTGCACCTTATCCGATGCCATCTGATCCAGATGCACGTCGTGAGGCGCGTAGTTTTAGTGCTAATTTCACCGTTAAATAAAATGTTGATTCACCCTACTTCGGTAGGGTGAATTTTTACATGATCAATTATCAATATGGTTTACTTATGCAGCTATTACCATGTCTCGTTTTATCATTATTTTGTTCAAGTGTATTTGCAAATGCCGAGCTCAACCCAAATACAATCAACACTCCTTCTGTTGAAAAGACTATTACAACTGTTGAAGCCAAAAGGCAAGCTGATACTTCATTGGAGAAAAAGAATGAAGCATTACAAATTGCATCCTCGGCTAAACGAGACTTTGAAAATAAAGTTAAAAGGGCTTGGCAAGTACCAATAAATTCATCAGGACAGCAAGCAACAGCACGAGTTAGTTTGAGTGAAAACGGTTCAGTAGCTACGGTCAGTGTGAATGCCTCTGACCCTGATATAAAATCCAGTATAGAACGCGCTATTCAAGCTGCTGCACCTTATCCAATGCCATTTGATCCTGATGCACGACGCCAAGCTCGAAGCTTTAGTGCTTCTTTTAAGGTTGAATAGTCTATGTATTCTTACTTCAGAATGACTCAACTAAAATGATATAAGTGAATACAACTAACTCAATACTCATCACATCAATGTAAGATTTTAAGCACAACTATTTATAGTATGAATATAACTTTTCGCTTAAGTAATCTTTTGTTCATAATTACATGCTTTATATAGATTAAAATCATGTCTTTATGCTACAAAGCTAACACAGTTAAAAAAACCAATATTTGAGTTAATGACGCCCCATGAAAATCATCCCTAAACATCTCTTAGGATTAGCAATTTTTGCTGCATTTAGTCCTGCACTGATTACGACAAGCTATGCACAGCTCCAACTCGAAATTGCCAAAGCACCTGAATCTGCACCGAAAATTGCAATCATCCCTTTTAGCAATGATCAAGCAATCTATCCGATTGTGGAACAAGATTTAAACCGTTCAGGTCGTTTTACCAGTGCTTCGAAAAACCTACCAGCAACAGCAAGTTTAAATAATGTCAATGCTGAAGCATGGAAAGCAGCTGGTGTCCCTTATGTAGTATTAGGAGAATCAAAAACCAATGCAGATGGTTCATTGGCGATTCATTACCAACTGTATGACGTTGAAAAACAAAAATTCTTATTGAATGAATTACTCACTGTCCCAAAATCACGAGTGCGTTCAGCTGCACACATGATCAGTGATGCAATTTACCAAGCACTTACAGGTATTCAAGGTGACTTCACTGGACGTATTGCTTATGTATTACGTAACCCAGCAACACCTGAACAGCGCTACACCTTGCAAATTGCAGATACAGATGGCGAACAACCAAAAACTATTTTAAGCTCACGCGACCCAATCCTTTCCCCTGCTTGGACACCTGATGCGAAAAAAATTGCATACGTTTCTTTTGAAACCAAACGCCCAGCAATTTATGTTCAGGATTTGGCAACAGGTACACGTGAAAAACTGGCTGGATTCCGTGGTTTAAATGGCGCGCCAAGCTTCTCACCTGATGGTAAATCGATGCTATTTACCGCTTCAATGCATGGTAATCCTGAAGTTTATCAAATGGATTTAGATTCACGCCAAGTTAAACGCATTACCAACGATAGCGCAATCGATACAGAAGCACGTTATTCACCAGATGGAAAATCATTTATTTTCACTTCTGACCGTGGTGGATCTGCACAGATTTATCGTTATAACTTTGCTGATGGTACGACTAAACGTTTAACTTTCCGTGGTGCATTCAACGCACGTGGTACTTTAAGTGCCGATGGTAAATATGTTGCATTGGTACACCGCCCATCGGGTAGTAACTATAAGGTTGCGATTCAAGAAATTTCGACAGGAATCACCAATATTCTCACCCCAACAAGTTTAGATGAATCACCAAGTTTCTCTCCAAATGGACAAATGGTGGTTTATGCAACACGTGAAGGTAATCGAGGTTTATTGACGATCATGTCTACAGATGGTCGCTTCCGCATGAATTTACCAAGTGAGCAAGGTGAAGTCCGTGAACCTGCTTGGGCACCCAAATAATCGTTTGTTTTAAAATTTGTAAATGTTTCGTTAATTTAATATTCAATCAGTTCAAAATTGAAGTACTGGAGATCAAGATGAAATCAATTCAATATCTAGCTTTACCCTTATTAGCAGTTAGCCTCGTGATGACAGGTTGTGCAAGCCGTAAACCTGCTGCAACAATTGAATCAGGCACAAATCCAAGTGGCTCAACGACTGTAAATACCGAAGGTCTAAGTGAAGATGCTGCTTTAAATGCTCAAAACTTAATTGGTGCATCGTCTAAAGGTGTAACTGAAGCGAATAAAGCATTCTTAGCGAAACGTGTTGTACATTTTGATTATGACAGCAGTGATTTGTCGAATGAAGACTATCAAACACTTCAAGCGCATGCACAATTCTTGATTGCCAATGCAAACTCTAAAGTGGCTTTAACGGGTCACACAGATGAACGTGGTACACGTGAATACAACATGGCTTTGGGTGAGCGCCGTGCAAAAGCAGTTGAAAGTTATTTAATTACCAATGGTGTCAAAGCAAATCAGCTTGAAGCAGTCAGTTATGGTAAAGAAATGCCGATCAAAACAGGACATGATGAAACTTCGTGGAAAGAAAACCGCCGCGTAGAAATTAACTACGAAGCTGTTCCACCGCTTTTGAAATAATTTCTAAATCATGAATAGATTTTAAGTTCTTAAATCGTTATAGAGAATGCTCAATAAATTGGGCATTTTTTTATTTCTCACTTTACCTAGTTATTATCCAGTCCAATAAAAAGCGTCCATTTAAAAATGAACGCTCTTTTATAAATTAAGCCTTGGACTGCTCTGGCTTGGGGCTTTGCATGGATTCAATCATGTCATGTTTATTGAATTTTTTAAATTCAGGTTTCGCTTCATAATCCTTCCATGCATCTTTCACACTTTCAGTACTGATTTCTTTTAAATCAATACCTTCACCTTGTGTTGGAGTCGCTTCAAACTTGGCTGTTGTCATCTCAGTGCTCCCTCTTTCCATATCGTTATAGCTTCAACATAACACTTTATAAAATACTTGCAAGGGCAATTTCACGACAAATAACACAGGATCATTTCTATTTTTGTCTGAACTCATCTAAAATAGGCAGATTGTTTAATTTGATCGACTATTTTGCTTTTGGAGCACCCCTGATATGTCATATCGCACTCTATCCCAATATTTAGAACAACAACAAGGGAACCTTACACCTGAACTCGCAAATGTTATTGAAACAATTGCCACGACTTGTAAAGCAATTGATCAACTTCTTCAAAAAGGTGCTTTGGCAGGTGTATTGGGTAGTGCACAACATGAAAACGTGCAGGGTGAAGAACAAAAGAAACTTGACGTTATTTCAAATGACTACTTAATTGATGCATTAAAAATCAATAAAAATGTCGGTGGTTTAGCATCTGAAGAATTAGATGAATTCACCCCTGCACAAGAAAATGGTAAATACTTAGTTTTATTTGATCCATTAGACGGTTCAAGCAACATCGACATTAATATGTGTGTTGGTACAATTTTCTCTATTTTAAATGCAAAAAATGCAGTCACTCAAGCTGAAGACTTTATGCAAGCGGGTAAAGACCAAGCTGCTGCGGGTTATGTACTTTATGGTCCATCTACCATGATGGCATTGACTGTCGGCGCTGGCACAGTATTCTTCACTTTTGATCCTGAATCTAAAGAATTTTTACTGACTTCTGAAAGCATTCAAGTGGCTGCAGATACCAAAGAATATGCAATTAATGCATCAAATCAACGTCACTGGGAAGCACCTGTAAAACGTTATATTGATGAGTTACAAGCGGGTAAAACTTCAGTACGTGAAAAAGACTTCAACATGCGTTGGGTCGCATGTATGGTGGGTGACATTCACCGCATCCTATGCCGTAGTGGTATTTTCCTTTACCCATACGATACCAAAGATCCTCAAAAAGCAGGTCGCTTACGTTTAATGTATGAAGCAAACCCGATGAGTATGCTCATGGAACAAGCAGGTGGTGCGTCAACCACTGGTCGTGTCCGCATTTTAGATATTCAACCGACAGAATTACACCAACGTGTTCCTGTGGTGATTGGTTCTAAAAATGAAGTTGAGCTTGTAACAAGCTACCACAACTAAGTTTTGAATAATGTTACGTAGTAACTTTGAAAGTATTTTTTAATCTTTATGAATATGGATACGCGGTAACGTCATCCGCAACGTGTTTGAGGCAGGACTACAACAGTACGGTAATGTTTCTGCGATCTACCAACTAAAAGACAATAGTTGACGAGTTTTGCGGTGAGAAGCGAAGCTTCGCAAGTTGGTTTCCTTGCGCTGTTTCACTGCTCATTTTCCCGAAAGAAAAGTACCTCGAGCCGAAGACTAATCCCTTAATCAAAACCTTGGTTGTAAGACACCGCTAAATAACCATAAAGCTTTAAAAGAAACCTTCTTAAGTGCCTAACATCAAGTTGGATGTTTTAAAGATTTTTACTCTCTGCATAAGGGAGTAAGTCCATTCAGGGGTTGTTGCAGATGCACAACCCTGATTTACATTTTTTGGATGCACTCCCATGCCTACCATATTTTTAGAATCACGTGATAACCCCAAAATTAAACACTTACGTGGTTTAATTGAACAAAATACCTATCGTAAAAAACAAGGACAAACCGTTCTTGAAGGAACACATCTAACACTCGCTTGGCTTGAAAAAAACCGCCAAATCAAGTCGATCTTTACCACCGAACATGCACTTGAACACCCTGATTTTGATGAAATTTTTTCTCAATACACAGGTATCGTTTTTGTCTTAAGCGAAGCGTTATATAAAGATCTCAGCACTTTAGGCACATCTATCGCCTGCCTAGCAATCGTAGATCTACCCTCATCACGTGAAGCTTTGAATTTTACAGAAGACACATTAATTCTTGAAAATATTCAAGATCCTGGAAATGTAGGTACACTACTACGTTCAGCAGCAGCTGCAGGAATTGAACAAATCGTCTGTACCAAAGGCTCTGCATCACTTTGGTCACCACGAGTCCTTCGCGCAGGTATGGGCGCACATTTTTCACTACAAACTTATGAAAATGTTGTACTCGAAGACATACTCAAACAATTTAAAATTCCAGTTTATGTCACTAGCTCACATAACGCAGAAAGCCTTTATTCAAAACAATTGCGAAAACAGTGTGTGTGGATCTTAGGTAATGAGGGTCAAGGCGTATCAGACTTTGCATTACAACATGCAGAAGCCGTAAGCATTCCACAACCAGGTGGTCAAGAGTCTCTCAACGTTGCTGTTGCTGGGTCAATTTGCTTCTTTGAAATGGTCAGACAGCGCCTATAATCGTTAATTTATTTTAAATTATGCCCGTTATTGTCAAAAATCATTTAAACTAAAAAAATAATTGATTTCATGTCAACCCATCACTGATTTTAAACGTTATATGGATACGAATTTAAAATATGTATGGTGGGTACCCAATGACGGGATTTTCCATCTCTATGGACTTAGCACCGAAGAAGTCACAGTCTGAATTAGCCAGTACTCAAGCGAGTACAGCTGAACAGCGTCTGCGTTTTTTTATGCAGGATGTGACAGGTCGTGCCTTAGTGATGATGGAAAATGCGACCCAAGGTCATAATGGGATTGCAATGGATTTAGTACAGGAAGCGTTTATTTCCCTGTATAAATCCTATGCTGACAAGTCCACAGAAGAATGGTATCCCCTGTTCTACACAATTTTAAATAATAAGTTACAAGACTGGCGTCGCAAAGAAGCGCGACGTGCTTCCCCATTCTCTTTATTTCGTAAAATTGATCTAGATTCTGACGAAGAAGAAGTGATGGAAATTGTAGATGAATCTACACCAAATCCACTTCAATTCTTAGATCAAGATGTCACTGTAGAAGAGATTCAAGAAGCCATCAGTCGACTCCCTGTACGTCAACAACAAGCATTTATGTTACGTGCTTGGGAAGGTTTTGATACACAAACAACAGCTTCAATTATGAACTGTACTGAAGGTAGCGTGAAAACCCATTATCACAGGGCGATTCAAGGATTGAGAGCCACGCTATCACATCTAAATCCGTATGGAGGTTCATCACATGAATAATGATGATTTTACCAAACAAGTGACCACCAAATTGGATGGAATTGCTCGCAATCACCGTAATAAGGCAGTTGTGATCAATAACGTACTTGACCATATTGAGCATAAGCAAACATCACGTTTTGCACATTGGAAAATGACAGGATTTGCACTTGCAGCTGCAATCACAGGTTTTGTGGTTATTCCAAATGCTTTTGACTTATCAAAAGATGCTCAAACACCGCAACAAGTGGTAGTTAGCCCTAAACTCTCACCTCAAATGATGGAAGATTTAGACATGCTTTCTGTATTTGGCGAGGATAAAAATTCCCATGGCAGCTAGAAAATTAGTTTTGGCATTTTGTGCTATTGGTTTTCTACAAACAAGTTTTGCTGGATTTGAACGTTTTTGGATTTTTTCTAAAGATGCAAATGCCCAGGTCAACGAAACATGGGATGGGCTTTCTGAAGAAGAACAGAAAGCACTAATTAAGCGCTATCAAAATCTAAAAGAAATCCCAACCAATCAAAGCGTAGCTTTACAACAGCGCATGGACTGGTTCACCCAGCTGCCTGAACAAGAAAAGCAAAAAATGCGTGAAGTCTGGCAACAAATGAGTAGTAGTGAACGCAATGAAATGCGTCAAAAAATGCAAAAAGCAACAACAGCTGAACAACGCAATGATATTCGCGAAGAATATATGCAAAAATATCAATTAAATACAGTTGTTACTCACTAAAAATTTTTAGAAATTACAGCCAGTGAATATTCTCATTGGCTTTTTTTATTCCTACACCTGCCCTGCAATTCTTATCAATCACAGATTTAGTCCAGCATCACACTGTTATCTTAGGCATTATCCGTCTTAGCGATCACTTCAAACTTACCTTGAGGTGTTTTAATCAACACAAGTCCTTCACTACTGATGTAAAAACTCTTTGGGTAATCAAAAGCCAAAGCCAATTCTGGATTTCTCAACTCAACAAATTCAGCTTGCTTATATCCTTCGATTGTTCGTCCAATTTCAAGATATGTCACTTCAGAAAAATTTAATTTAAATCCTTTTTCATGATCTTGTGGATCAATCCAAGGAAAAAATCCAGTGTTTTTTTTTTCGTGGTTTTGCCATAACAATTTAAATCATTCATTGATATTTTATATTTTAACGCATTCAATAAAAAACCTGCATCGAGTGCAGGTTTTTTTATTGCTTAAATTCGTGAACGAATTACAAGCTGTAGTACATATCAAATTCAACTGGGTGAGTAGTCGTGTTAAGACGACGTACATCTTCAGTTTTAAGCTCAATATAAGCATCAAGCATATCTTTAGTGAACACGCCACCTTTTAACAAGAAGTCATGATCAGCTTTCAACGCCTCAATTGCCATATCTAAGCTATGTGCAACTGTAGGGATTTTAGCTTCTTCTTCAGGAGGAAGATCATACAAGTTTTTATCAGCAGCTTCGCCTGGGTGGATCTTGTTTTGAATACCATCAAGACCAGCCATTAACAATGCAGCAAAACCTAAGTACGGGTTCATCATTGGATCAGGGAAACGCGCTTCAATACGTTTGCCTTTAGGGCTTGAAACGTAAGGAATACGGATAGAAGCAGAACGGTTACGCGCAGAATAAGCCAACATGATTGGTGCTTCATAATGCGGAACAAGACGCTTATATGAGTTTGTTGAAGGGTTTGTGATTGCATTCAACGCACGAGCATGCTTGATGATACCACCAATGAAATACAACGCCATTTCAGAAAGACCAGCGTATTCATCACCAGCAAACAAGTTCTTGCCATCTTTAGAGATAGACATATGAACGTGCATACCAGAACCATTATCACCAACCATTGGTTTAGGCATGAAAGTCGCAGTTTTTGCATATTGGTGAGCAACGTTCCAAACTGCATATTTAAACTGTTGAACTTCATCAGCTTTACGAACCATCGTGTTGAAACTTACACCAATTTCTAATTGGCAAGATGCAACTTCATGGTGATGTACTTCTACACGACCAGGGCCCATGATGTCTTCAATACGAGCACACATTTCAGCACGCATGTCTTGTGAAGAATCTACAGGAGGAACTGGGAAATAACCACCTTTTACACGAGGACGGTGACCAGAGTTACCTGATTCATAAGAATTACCTGTAGACCAAGCAGCTTCTTCAGCGATCAATGTATGACGTGCGCCAGACATGTCGATGTCCCATTTCACTTCGTCAAATACAAAGAATTCTGGTTCAGGACCAAAAAATGCAGTATCACCAATACCTGTAGATTTTAGGTATTCTTCTGCACGGCGAGCAATCGAACGTGGATCACGGTCATAACCTTGACCAGTTGAAGGTTCAATAACGTCACAAGTGATCACGACAGTCGCTTCAGCAAAGAACGGATCAAGGAAAGCTGTTTCCGGATCTGGACGTAAGATCATGTCAGATGCTTCAATGCCTTTCCAACCCGCGATTGAAGAACCATCAAACATTTTACCATCTTCGAAAGTATCTTCGTCGATCGTATCAGATGGGTAACTTACGTGTTGCTCTTTACCCTTAGTATCAGTAAAGCGAAAATCGACCCATTTTGCGCCACTTTCTTGTATGAGTTGAAGGACCTTGTTCGCCATGCTCATTTGCTCCAATGAATTTTTGTTGCACTTGTGAAGTGCGTGTTAGTAGTTGGTATTTATATAGCAATTTGCGTACCAACTTTTAAAATAATTGCTAATATGTTGAATTTCATATTAGAAAATAAGCTTAGCAACTATTAAATTTCATCTATTATACTTAGAGAATTTAGAATTGCACCATATTCACACACACTTCTCATTTTTAAATTATAAAGCACAACTTTGATGCACTATTTTTGTGCAATTATTCTGAACTGGATTAAATTGGTGCTTATTTTTTGCTAAAAAGACTGACCTCACAAAAAGCCAATCTGCGTTCCTAAGATAAAAAAAGCGTAAATATAAAATTTACGCTTAAAAAGTATTACTATTATTCACGATGAAAAAATTTTAAATCGTCGATAATGATCACTTTTATTGTGTGATCAACTAAACTCAACTTCCGCTCGAGCAATCAAAGATTCAACCATTAACAATACATCATCTTTTTTTCGCGCATCAACAGCAAAAATTGGCATGGTGTATTCATTTAAATGCATCCAATCTTTATATTGCTTCAAAAGATTTTGCGGATCTTCATCCACATGTGTTACACCAACAACAATGTTGTTTAAATATTCTTTAAATGTCTGAAAATAAAATTTTAGATCTTCAAGTGCATCTTTTTGAGAATGATCAATCAAGACTACAGCTCCGATCGCGCCTTTACAAATCACCGACCATACGAAATCAAAACGATCCTGTCCTGGCGTACCGTATAAGCCAATAACTACACCATCATCCAATCGAATTTCACCATAATCGATTCCAACGGTTGTTAATGCTTTGCTATGTGCATCTTCATCGGTATTTTGTGCTTCTGTAGATAATACTGAAATTTCTGATAATGATTTTATCGCTTGGGTTTTCCCCGCCCCCATTTTACCGCCAAAAACAATTTTATATTTATGTAAGATCACGTATTCATCCTTCAATTTTTACATTTAAATCTATTAAATTTCATCAGTTTTTCTTTAACTTTTAGATCAAGTACTCATATGATTAATTAGCATTTGTACCTATCTATCTAAAAAGCTAAAGTCCCAATTTTTTCCGTAATTTACCAAAGAAACCACGCAAGACACCTGATGATTGCTCTACTTTTTCAACCAATTTTGTTTCATCTGCTGAAATTTTTTTCAATACTTGGCTCAATAAACCAACTGAAACAAATCTATTAATTTCCGCTTCACTATAATCAGTTTTTTGAGCCACTTGCTGAATACTCGCACCACGTTCAAAGCATGCTGCGATCTTAAAAATCATTTGTCTTTCATTCTGATGAATAGGTTGCGGCCAATCTAGCAATTTATAACAATTTGATGAATTGTGTTTCTCATTGACTACATCTGAATACCACAATAGATCCCAAAGCCACGACGTTAAATCTACACCCTGCTGAACACTTACAGCCTGTGCCATTTGCATCGTTGCATAAGTATAATTTAAAGAAGCATCTGTACCTTGTATTTTTCTTGATACATCTGGCCACACTTGCTGAGTACGAATACTCGCCAAAGCAATATTACCTTTACCATCAAAAATCTGTACATTACCATTTCTTTCATTAAACAGCTCTGGAATCACTTTCGTAATATCCACATTTTTTGAAATCTGGTTAACAATATTTACAGCTTTAATGCTGACAGGCACATCAAGATAGCGGTCTTTAAACCAGTTTCGGATCTCATCTGTGGCAATAAAAGGTAAATACAGTTTATCCCCTTCAATTTGCCCTGATTTTTCATTTTTATTCACCAGTCGTAAATAGGGAACTTTTTTAGCACCAACTAAATTCTGTATGGTTGGAGAACTAAAAAACATATCATTAACAAGTAAAATATCTAAATGAGGGGCAGCTATATTTGCCCAACTCACATCCAATGAGTCATCATACATTAAACGAACTTTTTGCTTAATTGTATCGAGTACATTTAAAACTCAAACCAAATATGGCAATTTTTATTTCTTCTCTCATTTAGTCCCACGCCTTGCAAATATTGTGACTATAGTATCACTTTTATATAAGAAATATAATATACATCACCACAAATAAAATCAAAAAAAATATACAAGCTAAAAAACACTTTTAACTCTATAAAATACGATAATATAATAATATATATTAAAAAAATAGATTAATAACTTCAATAAAATATATTAAATTAAAAAATAATATCCTGCATTAAACAAATCACTAATTTTAATTATTAAATCGAAATTAAAAATAAAACTATAATAAATTTACTTATTCCTTATAAACACACTTATTATTTAAATTAAATAAAAACATTTAACTTATTAAACAAAATTAATTAAAAAGTAATCAAAATTAAATCTGTGTCACTATTCCCTGCTTTGCGATAAAAACACTAATCTGAATCAGATGCTGTGTAAAATCTTAGTCTTTGAATTTTTGCTATTCCAACCTCATCTATCTAACTTCACTTGCGTATAGTTTTTGAACCAAAGTTTCCCCTTAACCGTATTGAAATACGCACACAGCAGGACTTAGTTTTGCTATGATAATGCGGTATTTACTATTTCATCCGGCTCATGATCGTAAAATCTGAGAAAACCCGCGTGGAATAGTCAATTATTATCTGACAATTAAGCACAATTTAGTGCGTACATTTCTATAGGTTAATGAGCTCATGCTTCTGATGATCGACAATTACGATAGCTTTACTTATAACATCGTCCAATATTTTGGCGAGTTAAATCAAGAAGTGAAAGTTGTTCGCAATGATGCCGTGACTTTAGAGGATATTGAGCGATGGCAACCAAAGTATTTAGTGATTGGTCCTGGTCCTTGCTCACCGTCTGAAGCGGGTATTTCGATTCCTGCAATTCAGCATTTTGCTGGAAAGATTCCAACGCTAGGTGTCTGTTTAGGACATCAGGCAATTGGACAAGCTTTTGGTGGCGATATTATTCGTGCCAAAACTGTGATGCATGGGCGTTTGTCTGATATGTATCATAGTAACACAGGCATTTTCAGTAACTTACCTTCTCCATTTTCAGCAACACGCTATCATTCATTGGTGATTGATCAAGCGACTGTACCTGAATGTTTGGAGGTGACTTGCTGGACCAATCAAGCCGATGGCTCAATGGAAGAAATCATGGGTGTTAAACATAAGACATTGCCAATCGAGGGCGTGCAGTTTCATCCTGAATCAATCTTGAGCCAACACGGTCACCAAATCTTTAAAAACTTTTTAGAAATTTATGCGTAGTTAAAAAATGAATATTCAACAAGCTTTAAATAACGTCACTAAAAATATTGAACTCACTCAACCGCAGATGGAAGAAGTGATGCGTACCATCATGAGTGGCGAAGCAACAGATGCCCAAATCGGTGCATTGATGATGGGTCTGCGTTTAAAAGGTGAAAGTATTGATGAGATTACAGCTGCCGCACGTGTGATGCGTGAGTTTGCCATCAAAATTGATGTCAGTGATATTCCTTATTTAATTGATATTGTCGGTACAGGTGGTGATGGTCAAAACCTGTTTAACGTTTCTACTGCATCTTCTTTCGTGATTGCTGCCGCAGGTGCAACCATTGCCAAACATGGTAATCGTGGTGTGTCTTCTAAATCAGGCTCTTCTGATCTATTAGAACAAGCGGGTATTAATCTTGACCTGAATATGCAACAAACCGAACGTTGTATCCGTGAAATGGGCGTGGGTTTCCTATTTGCACCCAATCATCATAAAGCCATGAAATATGCTGCGGGCCCACGTAAGGAATTGGGTTTCCGCAGTATTTTCAATTTACTTGGCCCGCTTACGAATCCGGCTGGGGTAAAACGTTTTGTGATTGGTGTGTTTTCAACTGAACTTTGCCGTCCTATGGCTGAAGTGTTAAAACAACTCGGTGCTGAACATGTGATGGTGGTTCATTCACGTGATGGTTTGGATGAAATTAGTCTTGCATCTGCGACTTATGTGGCTGAACTGAAAGATGGCGAAGTCACTGAATGGATTATTCAGCCTGAAGATGTCGATATTGAATCGCAAACATTAACAGGTTTAGCCGTAGATAGCGCTGCTGAAAGCTTGGCATTAATTAAAGATGCTTTGGGTAAGAAAAAATCACCAAAAGGCGAAAAAGCAGCAAGTATGATCGCACTCAATGCGGGCGCAGGCATCTATGTTTCAGGTTTAACCAATACCTATAAACAAGGTGTAGCTTTGGCACATGACATTATCTATGGCGGTCAAGCTTTAGAGAAAATGAGTGTGTTATCTGAATTTACCAAAACATTAAAAGAATACGAAGCTTAAGCACTTCGAAGCCGAATTAAGGAAATTATTATGGTGGATATTGCCAATACCATGCTTGGTAAAATCGTTGATCGTAAATATGAAGAGTTTGCTTCACGTTTAAAGCAACGTAGTTTGAAAGATATTGAAGAACTTGCTCAGGCGGCAACACCTGTACGTGGTTTTGCGCAGTCTTTGCTAAGCAAACGTCCTGCGGTGATTGCTGAAATTAAGAAAGCATCTCCATCTAAAGGGATTATTCGTGAAAACTTTAATCCTGCGGAAATTGCACAGCAATATGAACATGCGGGAGCTGCTTGCTTGTCTGTATTGACGGATGTCGATTTTTTTCAAGGTGCAGATGAAAATATTCAGATTGCACGCAGTCATTGTTCACTACCTGCCCTACGTAAAGACTTTTTGATTAACCCTTATGGGGTGATCGAAGCACGTGCTTTGCATGCAGATTGTGTTTTATTGATTGTTGCGAGTTTGTCTGATCAACAACTTGAAGAAATGTCTAAAACTGCTTTTGAACAAAATCTAGATGTACTTGTGGAAGTACATGATGAAGATGAACTTGAACGTGCATTGAAATTGTCTGATCGTTGTTTATTAGGCGTGAATAATCGTAATTTAAAAACTTTTGATGTAGATTTAAACAATTCATTCCGTTTGAAAAAGTTACTTGATCCATCACGTTTATTGATCACGGAAAGTGGTATTGCCACACCTGATGATGTACGCAAAATGCAGGAACATGATATTCATGCATTTTTAGTCGGGGAAAGTTTTATGAAACAACCTCGCCCTGACCATGCATTTACTGAATTATTTGGTGTGCCTGAGAAGGTTTAAATTAGACCAAATTAATATGTCTACGATGAGAAGGGCAAGTTTACTTGCCCTTCTGAATTAAATTAAAAAAATCATCTAGCATCATTCACAATAATTATTTTTTCTCTAAACTCTCTAATTGTTCAAGGGCTTGTTTAGCCTCTAAATAACCATTTTCATAAGCTCTTTGATACCAATATTTCGCTTGAATATGATTTTCATATGTATTTAAATACAAATGAGCAAGATTATTTTGCGCATAAACAAAATTTTGATTTGCAGCCAAAGTATATAAATCTAGTGCTTTTTTTTCATCCACAACACCTGCTCTACCATCCAAATAGATATTCGCCAAATTAAATTGAGCATCTGGCAAATTTTGCTCTACTGCCTTTTGATAATATTCAATCGCTTTTTGGGTATCTTGGACTACTCCATTTCCCTTCAAATAAGCGTTTCCCAAATTATATTGAGCTCTAGCAAAACCATTATTAGCGGACAAATGGTATAATTTTACGGCTTCATTCCTATTTTTCTTAACCAATTCCCCTTTATCATAAATAATAGCTAAATTGTACTGGGCTGCTGGGAAATTTTGCTTAACAGCTTCATTTAACCAATATAAAGTCAGTTTAGGATTCTTTTCTACGCCGACTCCCTCAGAATAGATACTAGCCAAATCATTTTGAGCTTTTGGAAAACCAAGTTTTGCTGACTTTTCCATATATTCAAAAGCTTTTTTTTCATCTTTCCCCCTATCTTCTCCCGAATAATATTTCACAGCTTTGTAATAAGCATCTACAGCAATTTGATCATCTTTCTTTATGCATCCTACTAAGACAAAAGAAAAAAAAGATGAAAGAAATAATAAGGGCGATAGTGCTTTTGAATTCCATAAATTACCTACACTCATTTTAATTTTTATCACTAGAATATCGCATTCTAATTGTGCAAATCTTCTCATTGAATACAATACTAAACCATGTATGTATTTCAGTTCAATTTTCCTTAAATTCAGACTATAATTCATAGTAAATTTGGTCATTTACTGTTTTTGCAAATATGAGTAATTCAGATTCACCTTTCTCAAAATCACAGCTCGATTTATTAAAACAATTCAAAAAACAAATCACTCATCCACATTCTTCCAAAGTGGCATCACAGCCTGAGCCGAAGAAAGTACAAGAAGTCGCACCTGAAGAAATCAGCGATGCCGATTTATTTAAAACGGCATTAGGCGGTGTGAAGAAAATCGACAATAGTAATATTGCCAAAATTGAACGTACAAATATTCGTAAAAAACCTGATGCAAAAACCTTAGCTAAACGTGCTGCGGCTGAAGGCGCTTTTGAAACTGATGATGCAGAACTCTCTGATACTCAAGCAGTTTTAAACCCTGTCGCAAGTCAGGCAGCCTTGAGCTATCGCATTGCGACTCTACAACACAAAGTTTTTGAAGATTTAAAAGCGGGTAATCTCCGTTGGTTCGAAGCAGTGGACTTGCATGGTTGTACTGTTGAGGAAGCACGTTCTGCGGTCTTACAAATCATTCAAATTGCCAAAGATGAAAATCAAAACGTGATTAAAATTGTGCATGGCAAAGGTCCAGATGCGATTCTCAAAACCTATGTCAATGGTTGGCTCCGTCAGCATCGTGATGTATTGGCATTTGTCAGTGCGCCTGAAAAACAAGGTGGTACAGGTGCGGTTTTAGTGCTTCTAAAACGTGCTGAAAAAAATCCAAAATTTAATTCAACACCTTAACCATTTATTTTCAAAGCTAATCACTCTCCTAAGTGACGGTTTATCTTATAGATAGCAAAAAATATGGTTTTTTCTGCTACAATGCCGTCCTTGTTCGAACCGTTATAAGTGAACACGTTTTATGTCTATGCAGCAATCCTACGCAAATATTTTAACTGCCGTTGGTGAAGACCTCGATCGTCCAGGTCTAAAAGATACGCCTATGCGTGCGGCTAAAGCTTTTTCGTACTTGACGTCTGGCTATAGCAAAACACTTGAAGAAGTGACCAATAATGCGGTCTTCCCTTCTGACAATGACGAAATGGTCTTGGTAAAAAATATCGAATTTTATTCGTTATGTGAGCACCATTTATTGCCATTTCATGGTCGTGTGCATATTGCCTATTTACCATCAGGTAATGTTTTAGGTCTGTCTAAATTTGCACGAATCACTGAAATGTTTGCACGTCGTTTGCAAATTCAAGAACAACTCACCAAGCAAATTGCCGATGCGGTTGCAGAAGTGACTAATGCCCGCGGTGTTGCCGTGGTGATTGATTCTGCACACATGTGTATGATGATGCGCGGTGTGAGTAAACAAGAATCTACGACGCGTACTGTATCTTTTGTCGGTGATTTTAAAACGGATAAAGAAGCACGTCGTGAGTTTTTATCGGCTGTGCCTGAAGCACACTAAGATTTAGCAATACTATTCTGAGCCTCAATTTTATTGAGGCTTTGTTTTATATATGAAATAAGAAAATATACAGATCAGGATAATGTGATGACAAATTTATATTTAGCAGGTCAAGGTTTAGCGCATAGTGAAACGATTGTAGATTACCCACGTCCTGATCGTTTGGTAAATGGTAATCCAAAACGCTTAACCCAAAGTTTATATGAACACCCCAATATGAATTGTGGAATTTGGCAATGTGAAGTCGGTGCTTGGAATATTGTATTTGCAGACAATAAGCAGGAATTTTTTAATATTATTGAAGGTATTGTCCGTATTCACGATGCAGAAAATAATACGTTTATTGAGGTCAAAGCAGGTGAAGCAGGCGTAATACCACCCTCATTTAAAGGCACTTTTGAAGTAGTTGAAGCGGTGAAAAAATATTTTGTTGTGGTCGATGCTTAAGTTTAACAATACTTCAAATCAGTTATTCATAAATTCCTTTCGTCACTAAATAGTTTTAAGATAGCTCTATTTCTTCACGATAGGAGTTTGCCAATCCTAAGCTTTCATTTTCAAGAAATGAATTGATAAAAAATACCCATTCCCCGTCACCCAAAGCAATAGCATGATGAATCACTCGATTTAATGCAGGTTTAAGAATACGAATATCCAATTGCGGTAAATAAGCATAAAGCACTCGACTCCCCAACCAATTCAAATCCATAAAACCTTCAAGCAAATGATCAATATTTTCTTCAATCATTTCAAGTGGAAGATAAGGTAGCATCATCGCTATATTTTCCCATTGCTTACCACCATTGGGATCAATTAAACTTTTAAGTTCTAAAGGATTCTTTCTCAATAAGTCTGCAATTTCGATTAAATGATAAATATCCAAGACTTGTTCATTGAGTTGTTGTTTTATTTCAATATTCATACATTTATCATTCATTTTTTCATGCACTCTTTTTGGTAAATCATATAATTAACTTAGCCGATCAGACAGTATAATTTTCTATGAAAAAAATCATTTTGAGTCTACTCCTTCTCAGTAATCATGCTGCTTTTGCAGATAATCTTAACGCGACTGAGCAAAAAGAAATTCAAGGTATTATTAATCTGTTTAAGAAAAACGATCAAAATGCAATTGCAAACAGTATTCGTTATCCCTTAATTCGTGAAGAACCGATTCCAAGTATTGATAATAAAGCACAGATGAAACAACGCTTTAACCAAGTCTTTGATCAGAAGTTAGTGAAGAATATCGCCAACTCAAAACTCTCACAATGGCAAAGTGTCGGTTGGCGTGGCATCATGCTAGATAGCGGTACTGTTTGGGTCAGTGACAAAAAAATCACAGCAGTGAATTATAGTAGCGATGCTGAACAACGTTATAAAAATCAAATTATTGCCAAACAAAAAAATAACTTACACTCATCACTCAAAACATTTAAAGTGCCTGAATTACAATTTAAAACAGCAAAATTCCAAGTTCGAATTGATCAAATGAACAATGGCACATATCGCTATGCATCATGGGGACGTAACCAAGCCCAAATTCAAAAGCCTGACTTGATTTTAAATAATGGACAAATTGTCATGGATGGTTCAGGTGGCAATCACAACTTTATTTTTAAAAGTGGTGCCTATCAATACACGGTCTATAAAAATATTTTAGGAACAGATGAAACACCTGATGACACATTAGAAGTAATAAAGAATGGGAAAAACGTTTTGTCACAAGCAGGGACATTATTCAAATAATTCAACATTTTCCAAAAAACACAGGCTATTTAGACCTGTGTTTTTTTTCAACAATTAAGATACTTTTTTCTGTTTAGCCGCTGTTGCATCAGCCAATTGATAAATCAAATCTTGCAAAGCCATCATTTTTTCACGGTTATCATGATCCCAAGGATGATAATTCGGGCGGAAATAATCAATATAATTGCCCAATTGCCTACGCAATGCACCCACTTCACCAAAAGTATATTTATACGCTTTTTTCCAACTAGGAAGATCAGTCAATTTTTTCTCATCAATTACGATTTTGGTAAATACAGGCAGTACAAAGCCCCAAAACACTATGGTTGCAGCGACTAAACCAAAGCTACGCAACAAATAAGCATAGATCCCCTGACCCATTGCTGTATTCCAAACATCATAAGCTACAGCTTTATGTTCAGTTTCCTCAAAAGCATGCCAACGCCAAATGTTGGCATAATGTTCTTCTGCACCATCAAATAATTCAGGAATTTGCAACACAGAGTCTGCGAGCAACGCTGTAAAATGTTCAAGTGCAATGGTTGCACTAAGCGAATATGATGCAGGTAAATGCTTTTTCATTAAACCAAATACACCAAGTACAAAGCTTTCAAACTTCGGCGCAATCGGATTTCGTGCAAACAAAGCACTGTTATAGTCTTCATGCTCACGACCATGCATGGCTTCTTGACCAATAAATGCAGTCACCGCTTTTTTAAGTTCAGGGTCTTCAACCAAATCACGATGCGCACGTACTGCATCAATGAAGAAACGCTCACCGATCGGCAAAACAATGGAGAAAGTATTCAATAATGCAGTAAAAATCGGTCCCGCTTCTGTATGCCAATCTGCGATACGATCTGCAGGTAATTCAAAACGAATATCACGGCGAATTGGTAATGGCTCATGATAAACCGTAGATTTAATAAATTTCTGTAGAATACCCATAGCTGAATCCTGTCTATATTTATTTGAATTGACGTGATGTCCTTAACAAAATTGTACCCGTATGGGTACAATTCGCTATGTCATTTCAACTCATTTCCATGTCATGAAAATCCATTTTGCTGAATTTGATGCAGTTTTAATCACGGCGATACATGGTAATGACACACGCTCCACCCAAGCCGAGGTTATGTTGTAAAGCGATTCGGGCATTTTGAACTTGGCGTTGATCGGCTGTACCACGTAATTGCCACACCAATTCAGTACATTGTGCCAAGCCTGTTGCACCTAAAGGATGCCCTTTAGACAATAAGCCACCTGATGGGTTTGTGACATATTTACCACCATAGGTATTGTCTGCATCCCAAATGAATTTTTCAGCTTCACCCTCAGGACAAAGCCCCAAAGCCTCGTAGGTGAGCAATTCATTCGCCGTAAAACAGTCATGTAATTCAATTACATCGACATCTTCTGCACCGATACCCGCCGCTTCATAAACTTGATTTGCGGCTTGTTTGGTCATGTCATAGCCGACCATTTTAATCATGCTTTGTTCTTCAAAACTTGATGCATAATCGGTGGTCATTGACTGCGCTGCGATATAAACAGGATTGGAAATACCATGCTTTTTGGCAAATTCGTCAGAACATAAAATGACTGCACCTGCGCCACAAGTTGGCGGACAACATTGAAAACGGGTCAATGGATCGAAGACATTGTCCGATGCCATGATTTCATCTAAAGATAAGACCTGACCAAATAAAGCATAAGGATTGTTGCTCGCATGTTTACGGGCTTTGACCGCAATCTGTCCAAAGGTTTCTTTTTTCGTGCCGTATTTCCAACGGTACTCACGCCCTGCGCCACCAAACATTTGTGCGGCAGGCGGTGCGGAATTGAAACCTTGAACATTTAGCATGACTTGCGCATGTTGCCCCATCGGTGGTTCACGGTCATTGAATTTTGCACCCAATGCGCCCTTTTCCATCTTCTCAAAACCAAGTGCGAGTACACATTCAGCCAATCCACCTTCTATGGCTTGACGGGCAAGGAATAGAGCGCTTGAACCTGTAGAGCAGTTATTATTGACATTGACAATGGGCACACCTGTTAAGCCAAGTTCATAAGCTGCACGCTGTCCGCAAGTCGAGTCACCATAAACATAGCCTGCAAAAACCTGTTCGATTTCATTGTATTGGATATTGGCATCCTGTAAGGCTTTCTGTCCTGCTTCTTTCGCCATTTCATAATATTCAGCACTTGCACCCGGTTTGGCGAATTTGGTCATGCCGACACCAATTACATTGACACGTCTTTTCATTTTAATACCCTAATTTGATTGTATTTCCATCTTACTTTTAGTTTTAAGATGAAAATTTTGTTATCTATTTCAATTTATTATCGAATAAATTCAGCTTGCGAAAACTTATTAGCTTTCTCAATGAAAGTCCCTTCCATTTTTAATAGGAAAAGTATATTTATGTATAAATACCCCTCATCCTAACCTTCTCCCTAAGCCAAATATGGCGCAAGAGAAGGAACTTTCAATATGAATTTCACGACCAATTCATAATCACTTTATATAAAGCACTCGTCATCAAGCCAAATTCTGCAAAAACCGCATCTGATGCACCAAACGAATATCACCATCCACCACCACATCACCATGCTGATACAAGTCACGAATCTCACGCTGACTTGAAACCAACTCTGCCAAATGATGATCAGACAAGGTCAAAGTCACATCAGCATTGGCATCGCTACCCTGTTGCACACTGCCATTGGCTAAATTCACTGTCCATGACTCATTCGGTTCAGTAATGTTAAATTGATAAGTATGGTTTGCATTACTTTCACCTTGCAAACGGTTTTGTAATGTTATGAAAATTTCAGGTGCTTTTGCCACTTTGGCTGTACTTGTCGGTGCTGCCGCAGCCTGAGTTGTATCACCCGAAGCCACACGTGCATCACGAGCCTGATCAATCAGCTTTTTGTCCATATCTTGCAGAACGATCAATTTATTGGATGCCATCACATTGCCACCAATTTTTAACTGTCCACCAAAGAACAACTTTTGTACATCGGCAAGTGAGCCATTAAACACGGTTGGCACATGCTCTTCATCCATTTCAAGGCTTACATCAGGATTGGCAACCTCACCCGCACCTGCACTGCCTGCACCATTTTTCAGGTCAATAAACCAAGTCGATTCAGGATTTTTCAGTTTAAATTGGAATGAGGTTTTGGTTTTATCAACAATCCCTGCTGTATTTGTAATATATTGATTTACCGCAGTAAAGACATCGGCAAGCGTGATCTCCGTATTTACTGTAGAAGCTGAGTTTGTTGTGCTGTCAGATGATCCTGCACTGCTTGCATTGGCAATACGTTGATTTTTCGCCTCAGCAAATAATTTAGAATCAATCTCTTGCAACACGATCAGTTTATTGGATGCCATGACATTGCCACCAATTTTCAACTGTCCACCAAAGAACAACTTTTGTACATCTGCCAATGAACTTGTCACCACGGTTTCAAGATGTTCTTCATCCATTTCAAGTGTCACATCGGCATTGGCAATTTCACCTTGCGTACACGAACCCACACCATTTTTTAGATCAAGCGTCCACATTGAATCAGGATTTTTCAGTTTGAATAAGAATGAAGTCTTGGTTTTATCCACCAATTCAGGATGTTGTGCGACATGCTCTGCAATGACTTTAAACACATCTTTGGCAATTAAACGATCAGGTTCATTAGAAGTCTGTACTGCCTGAACAGATGCTTGCTCAGTTTTTGCTTTGGCTTTTGCCTTAGGAATTTCTGTATATAATTCAATGGCAGCATTCTTAATCACCACTTCATTACGTTCTTTCACCCACGTTTCAAAAATGATTTTGGTATCCGATTCTTTCCACATTTTGGTGACAAGGGTATCGCCCGGATAGACACTCTTGGCAAAACGTACTTTAATACTTTTAAAATAACGTCCATCATTATTGCTGAAAGCTTTAATCACATGACGACCACTAAAACCAAAAGTACATAAGCCATGTAAAATTGGACGATCAAAACCAAAGGCTTTGGCAAATGCAGGATCTGCATGCAAAGGATTCCAATCGCCTGATAAACGATACAACAGCGTTTGATTCACATCAGTTTTTTCTTCAATCACAGCATCAGGTTCACGCTCAGGTGCAACATTGATTTCGGTCGAATCACCACGATCACCGCCCCAACCGCCTGCACCGCGAACAAATGCTGTCATTTCGTTGTAAATCAGTTCTTCACCATTCTCATCTTTAGATGAAATTGCAAAAGTCACCACTGCATTCGGATCTTTGTCATAAGCACTTTTTAAAGTGAAGGTATGCTGTAGCTTTGCATGTGGCGGTAAAGGTCGTTTAATTTCAGTATATTGCTCACCATGTAGCACACGATCAAAGCCATAATTCATACCAGGAAGTGAAACGCCTTGCTTTGCCATTTGCAACATGGCATTCATTTGTGGCATCACGCCATAAGTTGGAAAGGCTTGGAATTCACTGCCCAACTCATAGACATAGGCAAGTTCTGAACTGTCCAATGGATTTTGTGCCGCACCAATACCCAATGCATAAAGTGACAAATCACGCTCATCATAAGACGATTCGATCTCAAGTTTGGCTTTGGATGCAACATCTAAGTCGATGAATTCATTGCCCCCTAAGTTTGGATGGTTGATGCCTTCCAAAATCGGCGTGAATGATTCTGTGGTAGATGTAGGATGAGTTGATTCTGTGAAATCGGTAATTTTATCCCAATGCCGTGCCACATCATCAACATTGAATGGGCGTTTGTTCGGGAAAATATAACCCTCTGTACGCTCCCAACGCAGTTTAGCAACGAAGCCTGCCCCGACTTCAAATAAACCTTTATTTTCCTTACAGTCTTCATGAGCAAGCCAAGCCACCAAAGGACTCACCGCTTCAGGTTTGAGCAAAGCCAATAAATCAGGTGGCATCACGGTTTCAGTCAAACGTGACGCTGCTAATGGTGCAATGGTATTGACGAAAATGTTTTTACTGCGACCTTCTTCCGCTAAACAGTTGGCTAAACCGAGAATACCCAATTTTGCCGCACAATAATTGGCTTGACCAAAGTTGCCGTAAATCCCTGCTGCCGACGTGGTCATGATAATTCGACCATAGCCTTTTTCACGCATGATTGGCCAAGCTGCATGTGAGACACTTTTTGAACCATTCAAATGCACACGCATGATCAGATCCCAATCCTGCTCGGTCATTTTGGCAAAACTGACATCCCGTAAAATCCCTGCATTATTAATGACAATATCCACTGTACCAAAATGCTCTAAAGCCGTTTGAACAATGGCTTCACCATTTTCCACCGAGTCATAATTGGCAACCGCTTCACCGCCTGCCGCACGAATTTCTTCAACAACTTGATCCGCAGCCGATGAAGACTGACCTGAACCATGTGCGCCACCACCCAAGTCATTCACCACCACTTTACAGCCTCGTGCTGCAAGGGTGAGTGCATGTTGTCGTCCTAAGCCACCACCTGCACCTGTGACAATGGCTACACGTCCATCAAAACGTAATTCTGACATTTTTATTCCTTTCTTAATTTTTTACTGTAATCAGGTTATTTATTGAAAATTAGGGATTTACTTAAATATATTTCCAAATAGCAAAAGTAAAATTATTCCTTCTAAACGGAGTCTTACCTCTAGAATTTGAATTAAGGGATTAGCCTTCAGCTCAAGGTACTCTTACAGGAGGTTATTTTTCATTTGGCTAAATGAGAAGCGAAGCTTTGCAAGATGGTTTCCTTGTGCAGTTACACTGCTCATTTTGCCGAATGAGAAACATCGTTTCGTAAGAGTACCTCGAACCGAAGGTCTATCTGAAATCTGCCAATGAATAGTACGACTCCGTCACGATGACCTATCACTATTTAAATCGTCCGTGAAATCAACTCTTTCATGATTTCATTGGTACCACCATAAATACGATTTGGACGCATATCCAAATACGCACGGGCGATTGGATATTCCATCATATAACCATAGCCACCATGCAATTGCAGACACTCATCAACCACTTTACAGGCAAGATCTGATACCCAATATTTCGCTGTACATGCGGCTTCAATTGACAGTTCATTCTTCAAAACAAGCTGCATACACTGATCAACAAACGTTCGTGCAATTTGAACTTCAGAACGCATTTCCGCCAATTTAAAACGAGTATTTTGGAATGCAGAAACAGGCTTTCCAAACGCTTTACGCTGTTTGACATACTCCACTGTACTTGCCAAAGCAAACTCTGCACCTGCTGCACAAATGATACCAATCATCATCCGTTCCCATGCTAACTCTTTCATTAACATGATAAAGCCCATGCCTTCCATACCCAATAAATTACTTTTTGGAATACGCACATTATCAAAGAACAATTCGCACGTATCCTGACCATGCAAACCCACTTTCTTCAATGGTTTCCCTTTGGTAAATCCGGCACGAGATGCTTCAATCACCACCAAAGATACATTCTGTGCTTCGCTCTCGCCCTTACCTGTTTTGACCGCAACCACAGCCATATCACACAGATAACCATTGGTAATAAAAATCTTAGAACCATTAATAATATAATCATCACCATCTTCAACTGCGGTGGTACGCAATGCTTGTAAATCAGAACCCGTCCCTGGCTCAGTCATCGCAATTGCACCAACCACCTCACCTGTTGCCATTTTCGGCAACCAATCTTGCTTTTGTTGCTCATTTCCAAAGTTATTAATGTAATTTGCCACAATATCCGAATGTAGCGAAAAGCCTGATGCAGAATCTCCGACGCGTGCCTGTTCTTCCATCAAAATCATTGAATACAAACGATCTACACCTGAGCCACCATATTCTTCAGGCATCGTGCAACATAGCAAGCCTAATTCACCTGCCCGATTCCATAAATTACGGTCTAAATGCTGCTGTGCTGCCCATTTTTCATTGTGTGGTGCAATTTCAGTTTCAAAGAAACGCCGTGCAGTTTGACGGAATTGTTCATGTTCAGCACTGAATAAAGTGCGAGGAATCATTGGTGCGACAAGTTGTGGAATATTTAAAGCGGACATTACATTTCCTTTGAATTGGTTTTATTTTTATTCACACACCACAACTTTTTGGATCATACATTGTGCTGTAGCTAACTTATGTTTTAAATTTTGTAAGCTTTTTGGTCAATTGTCAGAAGCATTGATCTTATTTTTATAGATGGTGCATTTTGCCAATCATTGACTAAACCTGATCAACAATAGGCAAAACATCATCAATTATTTCAATATGTAAAAATCATGCAGACTCAATAGACATGATTGCAAATTTTCAAAATGTATAAGGCATCGACTTAAAGTCTTTAAATAAAGTAGGGGCAATTTGGTAGACAGCACATAAGCCAAGCACTTCAAAACTCCATTGACCCAGTACGCTTAATTTATGAAATCGTTTCTTTTCAAAATATCGACCACTTTCTTGATCTTGAGCAATTTTGGTTAAATAGGTCGAAATTGTCTTTTCATCAACAGTGGTATTTAAAATTGAATCTAACTGTTGGTAAGGATAAGTGATCTGATAATCCTCACTGATTGAAGGATTTTCAAAATATGGATAACTCAGAATATCCAATAAACGATCATTTTGATAATGCAATAAACCATCGACTATTTTAACAACACTCTCGCCTTGATCTAACACAATAGCGCAATTGAGCAGTAATAGTGCAAAGCTATAATCAACATCTAAATTTAATGCTATCGTGCTATAGGTTTCATCTTCAGACTGGATAAATAGCAATAGATCTGCATAGGCAAACCAAAGATCTAAAATCGTATGGTAGAGTTCAGCTCTAAGCTCACGATCTACACCTAAATCATAACTCAGACGTAATAGATAAGTCATTTCAAGGCAAAAGTCTTTGAGTAGCATTGCCTGCTCAATGAAACTATAAATATCATATTCACCAAAATCACGTTCTGTATCGAACCAAAATAGTTCTGATTCTAATGTATCTTCAATCTGGCTAATAATATCCTGCCAATGTTGCATAGAACCATTTGTGGAAATATTCCACGTGCTAGGGTCTGCAATTTCGATTTGTTTAAGCTGTTGATATAATTGTTCTATAGTCTGCTGAAAATCGATGTGATACATATTTAACTCTTAGATTCTTTAAAAATAATGCACAAAACCTAAACCAATTTTTTGCCAATCCAAATGGTTTTGTTGCTGATATTCCCAATTGATATTTAAAGAATTTTGTTTATTTAATGAATATTGCAAAGTGCTATTGAGTCTTAAATTCCACTGACTTGAATCCTGCCAATAGGGCAATTCAACTTGCACAATACTATTCAAACGATCTGTCCAAAGATTTTGACAACCCACGGTCGGACCCACGCCTACTCTCCATCCTTTATCTAGAGAGCTTCCTGCTTGCAACTGTGTCTGCAATTCTGCATAACACAAGTGTTTTCGATCATCATCCGCAATGGTATAACCTGATTGCACTTTACTGCTCACAACACCATGTTGCTGATGTTCACTAAATTGACCATTTTGAAGCGCTTCTTGTTGCCAACCTAATGTAAAACCCCACGTAATCGGTGTTTTAAACGGTGTAATAGGATTGTATGAATTAACCGTAAGTAAATTCAATTCTTCAAGTTTGAGTTGATCATCACGCCACTGTGCAGTGCCATCTAAAAATAACAACTGCGTCCCAGTACGTAAACCACCTTGAGGGTCTTTGAGTTCGTGATAAGCTTGGCGATGACCAATCTCGATATACTTTTCACCCTGCACCTCCCCCACTTCAACTGACCACTTACGTGAATCATGACTATCCACTGGATCAACTTGAGGACGTTGAGGTTCTTGGCGTTGTTTTTCAATTTGAATTTGGCTACGTAAACCCAATAACTGCCTAAAACGTGGCTGCGTAAATGTGCTATCCACTTGACGTGCAACAAATTGTAAGTACAAGTCGTCATACGCCATTTCTAAAATTTTGGCACGATCTGCTTCCGTATAACTGGCTATCGCCGATTGCATTGCACTGGGTTCTAACATCGCAACTTGATGGGCTTTTTTTGCTAAGGCATGACCATGTTGCTTTGCTTGAGAATTGAGTTGCGTTTCTAAAGCAGGACGATATACCGTTTCTTTAATCAGACCCTCTTGATCAATGGCTTTAATGGTTTGAATTGGGATTGAGGCATAAGTAAATTGTTTACGTAAATTTGAACTTGGACGAACCAAATCAATTAAACCCAATAAACGATAGGCACAATTATCACTGACAAAATAGTATGGAAAACTGACCTTTTGCATTTCCCACATATGTTTAACCAAAAATGCTGTTTCTTCAGGGTTTAAATTGAGTTCATATTCCCAGAGATCACGACTTTCAAAATCACCATATTCTTTGACTTTACGATAATATGGCATCAACGAATATTCGCCTGGATATTTACCAATCAGCCCTTTCCATGCATAAGACCAATTATCTTCGCTATTCACAGTAGCCGCATAATTGACTGCATAAGAAACCAAATTCAGTTCTTTTTGGTCTTTGGGATCTATACGTAATAATGTATGACCGAACATAGAGCTTGGATTACCCATAAAATCCGTGGCATAAATCAATGTGGCTTTATGAGGTTTGATTTGACCATACCATTGATCAAATTCAGGGCATTCAACTTTAGGTAATTGCGACTCGGAAATATTGAGTTGTTGCATCAGCCACTGGCTACGTGCGGGTAATCGACAACGAATCGATTGGTTCGGTTCTGCATTTTGAAATAAAGCCGCGATGTCAGCATTCAGCTCATGTTGAATATTTTGTCGCCCATCTTGTGCGAAAAAATAGCCTGAATAACTCACTTCACTCTGTGATGAATCTTCTGCATAAAGTAAACGCTTCCATGTAATTTGCTGATCTAATTTTTTTTCTTTAGCAATATTTAAATAATTCTCAATGGTCTGTGGAGCTACAGCCACAGATTCCGCATAAGCATGAATGGTAGAAAACGTACTGATTACAGCTAAACTCAATGCTAAATATTTCATTCAATCGTCAATTTTTCGTTGTTATATCATGTTGATATTGGATGAATATAAATCCATTTTAAATATAATTCTCATGTTTATATTGAAAGATTTAGTATCCAATACCGTTTGTTTCATAAAATTTGGGCAAGAAAAACCCTGCAACAAGGCAGGGTTGATTCTATATTAAACGTAAGCTTTTAATACTTGATCTTGAGCCATTACTTGTTGAAGTGCTGCAAGAACTTGTTGAGAATTTTGATTTTGAGCTGAATAAATACTAGAGAAATTTGATTTAGCGACAGCATTGAAATGCGCTTTATCTGCATCTTTGATGTTTAATAAAGAAGCAAGAACATTCAAGCTTTCACCCTGACCTACAGCCATATCACGAGCAAGTGCTTCAGAGTTTTCATTGGTAAACGTTACAGCTTGTGCAGTCACTTTACCATTGCCATTACAACCCAAAGTACCAAATGTAATACCTAATAATTGGTTAGTAAAAATACCATTGGTCGTCGCAGCTAAAATTTTAGGAATTTTACCAGATTGACCTGCCCACACTTGTGAACCCACACCACAACCCACATCTGGATCAGCCATTGCAACACTAGAACCAGCAGCCAATACAGCAGCTAAAGCGATTTTTTTTAACATATAATTCTCCAGAATTTTCATATGTATTATTTTTAAACTCAACATATGTAAATTGTTATTTTCAATTTTGTGTAAACACTATTACACCTGTTTAGATTTATCACATAAATTTAGATAAGCAAATCAAAATATGACAATTCAAAGACTATTTATTGTACTTATTTAGTGACCAATCACCACCTTTCGTACGTATACCAAGAATCTTGAGCACTAAAACGAGACTTAACAGTAGCAATAAGTACCAAGAACCTAGTTTTCCCCACCCGACCATGTGCCAAGCATCGACTTGACTTGGGTATAACCAAATTTTATAAAAGGTACTAATATTCTCTGCAATCCATATCAAGAATGCTAAAATAAGAAGCACTGGAAGCATCGGTAATTGAAATTGGTGTTGTTGTAATTCAAAGCGAATTTTGGTTTTCCAAAAAATCACAACGCTCCATAAAAAAAGTAAATTTCGAAAATCTGGAATAAAAAACTTGCTCATAAAATTGATATAGGACAACACTGCCAAACTGAGCATATTGGCAAAACTAGGTAGTTTTGAAAATGAAACTTGATAGAGTCGTAAGGATCGTGCAAAAAAACTACCCACTGCTGAATACATAAACCCAGCAAATAGAGGGACTGTTAATAATTTGAAAACCGCAGGTTGAGGATATTGCCAAGATGCAATTTGTGGGTGCGTAAGAAAGATCTCCATCCCCATTGCCATGATATGAAATAAAGCAATGACTTTGGCTTCTGACCATGATTCAAGTTTTAAATAGAGCAAACACACTTGAATGATCAGGGCATAAAATAGTAAATAGTCATAGCGAAAGAAACCATAAAACTCATGGCTTCCCATATGCGCTGTCAACACAAAAGCTATGAGCAATAAAATACCAAATAAGGCAGCCGATGCTGCCTTATAAAGGAATTCAAATAATGATTTGAAATAGATCATGAAAATATCAACATAGGTCTTTTAGATATTCCATTAACCTAAATATTTCGCGCTATATTCATGTACAGTATCGATAAACGCTTTCGGACGTTCAGGATCAACCCATTGCGTAATCCCATGACCTAAGTTCGCTACATAACCTGTTTTTTCACCATTGGCATAAGCATCATCTAACATTGCTTTGGTGGCTTTTTCAATTGTTGCAGCCGATCCATATAATGTTGCTGGGTCTAAGTTCCCTTGGAGCGCCGCACGACCATTGACTGTTTGACGTGCAACATTCAATGGTGTCGTCCAATCCAGACCAAAAGCATCTGCACCTGTTGCAACCATTGGTTCTAACCATTGACCACCGCCTTTGGTGAATAAAATCACAGGCACTTTACGTCCTTCATTTTCACGTTTTAAACCTGCAACAATTTTCTGCATGTATTTCAATGAAAATTCTAAATATTCACGATGTGCTAATGCACCACCCCAACTATCAAAAATTTGTACTGCTTGTGCACCTGCATCAATTTGAGCATTTAAATAGTCAATGACAGCGTCTGCTAAACGATCTAACAAGGCATGGAGAACTTCTGGCTGGGCATACATCATTTGTTTGGTAAAGCGGAAATCTTTACTTGAACCGCCCTCAATCATATATGTCGCCAATGTCCAAGGGCTGCCTGAGAAACCAATCAAAGGAACTTGACCACCCAGCGCTGAACGAATCGTCGTTACCGCATTCATCACATAATCAAGATCAGACTTGGCATTTAATTTCGGTAAATTCGCCACATCTTGTTCGGTACGTACTGTTTTGTGAAATTTAGGACCTTCACCTGTTTCAAAATAAAGCCCTAAACCCAATGCATCTGGAACTGTTAAAATGTCAGAAAATAGAATTGCAGCATCAAGATCGTAGCGGCGCAAAGGTTGCAAAGTCACTTCACAGGCAAAATCATTATTTTTACAAAGGGAAAGAAAGTCACCTGCTGTCGCACGTGTTGCACGATATTCTGGTAAATAACGTCCCGCTTGTCGCATCATCCATACTGGTGTTGTATCTACGGGCTCACGCAATAAGGCACGTAGAAAGCGATCATTTTTTAAGGTCGTCATTTACTTTCCCAATCTAAAAATTAAATTCTCCCCATCATAGCAAAAAGGCTTGTGATTTAATCATTTCTCTCACTTTTTTATTCATTCAATTTCAGCGTTTTTTATTGATTTAAATTGTGGATTCATATTCAAATTAAAACAAAATCACTTTTCTCAAAAATTTTCTATCGAAAAATATAATCAACACAAAACAAATACTGCAACACCTTATATTTTCTGTAATACTTGCTTGGATTTTTTGTTATACATTATGAATAATTCTTAAGGTTGATTTACATGTTCGTTCGCTCAATTCTTGCTTTGAGTTTAAGCTGTTTATTAACAGGTACAGCTCTTGCTGCATCTACAGCAGAGCAACCTCTCACACCTAAAAAAGTTGCTGCTCCTGTAGAAGACCCTATTGACCCACTGGCTGTTGAAAGCTCTGCATCAAATGTTGAAACCGAGATTAGCCCGCAAGAGCAACAAGATTTAAATAAAGCAGCAGATACACTGCAAAATTTAGAACAAACAGAGTCTAAGAACTCAGAAACAGCTCAAGCACCAACGGCTACCACTACGACAGCTCCTGCTACAGCAAAAACAGCCAGCAATACAAATGCACCTAAAGCCTCTTGGACTTTAGATGGTATGAACAACGCGTCATGGTATGAAAATATCGGTAAAGGACAGTTCCCTGTCTATGCGCGCGCGCATGTAATGTTAAATAACTCACATGCTTCGCCTGGTGCAATTGATGGCTCTAGCGGTATGAATACTTTAAAAGCAATTGCTTCATTCCAACAAATGAACGGAATTAAACCGACTGGTGAACTCACCAAAGAAACATGGGATGCTTTAATCGCTAAACAAGGTAATAAACCTGCTTTTGTTGAATACACATTGACAGATGCTGACCTAAAAGGTCCATATGCAGCTTCAATCCCACGTGATTACGCATTACAAGCCAAAATGAAAGGGTTGTATTACACTCGTGTCACAGAAATGTTGGGTGAAAAGTTCCATATGGATGAGGATTTCTTAAAGAAATTAAATCCTAAAGCAACTTTCAAAAAAGCGGGTGAAAAAATCATTGTCACCAATATCCGTAATGACTTACCTGAAAATATTCATTTAATTGTTGCCCATAAAGGTGCTAAACAACTTTATTTGTTTAATGCACAAAATCAGATGGTTGGATCATTCCCAGCAACAATTGGTAGCTCAGACACACCTTCTCCGACAGGTACATATAAAGTTACAGGTGTAGCTCCAAATCCATGGTATGGATATTCACCAAGTAACTTCTTACAAGGCAATAACCGTAAACCATTGTCATTACCACCTGGTCCAAATGGTCCTGTCGGTAATATCTGGATTGGTTTAAGCAAAAAATCATTTGGTATTCACGGTACACCGAACCCTTCAGCAATTTCAAAAACTGCTTCTCATGGTTGTATTCGTTTAACCAACTGGGACGCCAATGATTTAGGTCGAAAAGTTAAGTCTGGTGTTACTGTTAAATTCTTAGAATAATTTTTGATTTACAGTACATATCAAAAAAACCAGTGTTAAGACACTGGTTTTTTATTGGGACACCCGGATTGCTCGCAAGTTCATAATTTTTATTAAAATAAGCGAGAATAAAATCTATCAAAAGCCTTAACTAAAAAGACTGATTCAACTTAATCTTTGATCATTTCAGAATCAGAACGATACGTTGTATTTTTAAAGTTTTATCCCAATTATATAAAGCATAAACTGAGCTCAAGTTAAAAAATAAAGAATTGGAGATTTGAAATGAATACATTCTTACATCACAGTGAAAATCGTGGTCATGCCCAAATTGGTTGGTTAGACAGCAAACATAGTTTTTCATTTGGGAGTTGGTACGATCCTAAATACATGGGTGTTGGTTCATTGCGCGTGATTAATGATGACACCATCGCTGCACATAATGGCTTTGGTACTCATCCACATGACAATATGGAAATCTTGACCTGTGTACTCAAAGGTACAATTTCTCATAAAGACACCATGGGTAATGAGCGCCATATCAATGCGGGTGAATGGCAGTTGATGAGTGCTGGTACAGGTGTACAACATAGTGAAATGAATCAGGGAGATGAAGCTGTACATATGCTTCAAATCTGGGTGATTCCAAATGTACGTGATGCTGAACCGGATTATCAACAAATTGAACGTGATCCTAAAAAGTCACCGAATGAATGGCAATTGATTGCAGGACCGAATGATAATGCACCTATGCATATACGCCAAAATGCTGAAATCAAAGCAGCGTATTTGGAAAATGGTCATTCACTTGAAGTCAAAGCAACTCAAAAGTTCAACTATGTACATGTGATTGAAGGTGAAATTGATATCGCAGGTCAAATCGTAAAACCAGGTGATGCTTATCTATTTGATGAAGATGCTACCATTGTTGCTAAAGAGAATAGCCAATTCATTTGGTTTGATCTCAACAACTAATCATCGTTGGTAAAGAAAAACCTCCATATGCCAATATGGAGGTTTTTTATGTTCTGGAAATTAGGGTCTGTTGACAATTCGTCTATGTTTGCGACTTTGTGTATTTTTTAGCTGATACTAGGCGTGAAATACGAAACTTAGTTATTCTAAGTGAGTAGTTCACAACGAAGTAGCAGCAAAAAATACACTAGTCCCGAAGGGTTGTGGCTAAAATTATCGCAAACTTCGTTATGAAGTTTAAGAATGGAACCACCATTCTTTGCACTTCATGCCTCGTCTGCTCAATTTTAGCCGACAACGCAAGCTATTTATGAAATGTCAACAGACCCTAACGAAGTTCTGAAAAATGAATCAAGAACAGTAATCTTTCTTTTGATCTTTAATGAGTGATAAAGCTGCATTCCAAGCAGCATGAATAATAGGTTCCGCAGCATCACTTTCAAATTGCTTCAGTGTATATTCGCACACTTCTTTATTTGGGTAATGCAATTTAGTACTACTCATTGCTTTGATTTGAACCTGACAAGCTCGCTCCAAAAAATAAATCTCATGAAATGCTCGTGCGATTGAGTCCCCTGTCGCCAACAACCCGTGATTACGCAAAATCATACAACGATGTGCGCCTAAATCATTCACCAATCGCTCACGTTCTTCGGTAGAAAATGCAATCCCCTCATACTCATGGTACGCGATATTATTATAAAACTTGAGCGCATGTTGTGATAAAGGGAGTAAACCTTTCTCCTGAGCAGAAACTGCAATACCATCTGCGGTATGAGTATGTATTACACAGTGAATATTTTCATTCGCATGATGCAATGCAGAATGAATCACAAAACCTGCGACATTGACCATTTTCCCTTGATCATAGTCTGCAACGATCTTTCCTTCATGATCAATTTTAACCAAATCTGATGCTGTCATCTGATCAAAAGTTACACCATAACAATTAATCAAAAAATGATTGGGTTCATCCGGAACACGCAGACTAATGTGTGTATCAATTAAATCCGTCATTTTATAATGAGCAATCAAACGATACAGTGCAGCCAACTGACAACGCGCTTTCCATTCCGATTTGTGAATATGCTTTGGTCTTTTCACTCTAAATCCTTTTATTTTCGAATTTTATCAATCTATATTTAACGTGAGATTAGAAAATAAACAAGCAATTGCTACTTAAAGTGCATTTAAAAAACGGTCTATAATGATGTTTGATTAATTTAAATAAAAATCCAAATCAATTAATCAAAATTGATTTGGATCAAATAAAGCATTTTTTTGTTATTTCAAACCGACTTAATTCATTAGTATATTCACTTAACCTTATGATAAAAAATAAATTTTTGTTTTAAAAAAATTTTCAATCAATTAAATACTTAGCTGATATAAAAGTTTCTTACCCTTAAAAGTTATATCTTTAATAAAAACAATATCCTTATTATCTAAATAAGAAATTGCATCATCAATTTCAATATAGTTTTCATCAATTAGCCATGAAATATCTAAATCATTTAAATCTACCATGCCAATTAAAAAAATGGCTTGATTCTTATTTTGTCGATTTTGAATATTTTTTAAAGTTTCGCGTATCTTATTTAAATCTTTCATTCTTAGATCTCATCGTGTTTATAGTATCTATTATATTTAAGATAGAGATGAATACTAGGCTGAAAAACACCCAATACGACAAATAATGACGTACTGGGCACAGTTAATAAGCACATAAAGCTAAAAAAGTGACTACAAAAAATATAATCAACTTGAATCATCAAAGAATAATACTAAGATAAAACCATGAAATAGAAATATTTAGCGCATCGGTTTTAAGTTGTAGGTCACAACGCCCCAAATCTCAAACTCTTGCCCTTCTTCTATATAAATATTTTTAAAATCAGGATTTTCAGCTTTAAGCCAGACTTTTGGTGGATCAAACTGTTTATCGATCATCAAACGTTTCACCGTAAAATCATTGTCTATTCGTGCAATGATAATATCGCCAGATTTTGCAGAAAGACTCCGATCAACAACCAAAGGATCTTCAATATCAATGCCTACATCTAGCATAGACAAAGAATTGGCTTTGACAATGAATGTTGAGTTTTCATTGCGAATTAAATATTCATTCATGTCCAAAGACTGTTCTATCGTATCTTGAACAGCAACTGGCATCCCTGCTGCAACACGCTCTGTTGCTAAGGGAATTTGATAAATTTTATCATTTTTTGCTTGTACAGTTTGAATATTCAATGAGGTAGACAAGTCACTCTGTTGTGCATTTTTGAAATTTTTGAGTAACCAATTTTTGATAAAATCAGCTTGAGATTCAGGTACACGGATAACTTTCGTTGGCTCATTGAACTGCGCCTTTCGCCCTGCATTTGCCCTAGCGCCTCCATGCTCAAACTCCACTTTTTTAGTCATTTTTTATCCTGTATGCTATATAAAACCAGTAAAATCAATATAACTCGAAAAAGTTACAAATTCAAGTTGACGTAAATTTATTTTTGCATAACAATAACGCTATCGATCAGTTTTGAACCATCTTGTTGTACATGGAAGTCAGAAGATATTCAATATACTTATCATAAATCAATAACTTAGAATGAAAAATCCAACTAAAATTTTCTACTAATGTATTGATCTTTATCAATAAGTTCTCTGGTCACAATATGCACTTAATTGAATGATTTTCTATGTGGAGACATAAAAATGGCGACTCAACGTGATGCAATTCTTGGTTATGCAGATGAACAACATGCGTACTATATCCGCCTGATCGAAAACAATAACGTCCTAGGCAGTCAGTATGGTTTGTTCTGTGAAAATACCAACAGCGACGATGCTGAAAGTATTATGACTACCTTGTTTTTAAAGAAATCCTTTTGGCTAAATGGCTCTGAATTTAACGATATTGTAAAAGGCTTAGAACCATTAGCACTTTAATTTAATGAATGAATTTTGTGTCAAAATAGAAGTTAACATGTCTATCTTCAATAGCTAAACTCAAATGAATACCTACAAATGTCGTTGCGTAACTTACAACACAACGACTATTTGAGTATGAAAAAATAAGTTGATATAGCCTTAGAAGTCTTGCCTAGTAGAATCATTCATAGACTATTGTTTAAACAATATTGCAAAAAATAAAAAATACCTATTATTACAAAGTGTTTTTTATATCACTTTATTATAACTTTGGATTACACATGAAAATTAAAGCACTTTCGTTCGCAATTTTATCATCACTATTACTCACGGCATGTGGCGGTGGCGATTCTGATTCTTCAAAAACGAATTCTAATGAAACCGTGAATAATAATAGTGAATGGGCTATGTATTATGTTGGAACATCTACATCAGATCCTTTTCTTTTTACCAAGATAAAATACTCAATTTCAAATAAAGAAGCATACATCAATGTTGAATATACAGCGGATAATAACTTAAGCAACATTGATATTTCTGAATATATGCAATCATATTTAGCCAATGATGGTTTCTATGATCCAGCAAAGACCAAGTCCGAA
>NZ_SGSW01000034.1:0-49866 GCF_004209125.1 Acinetobacter sp. WCHAc060033
GATGTTTATTTATCTATCGAATGTCTAAGAAATCAGGTCAAATGATGTCAGATGCAATGGGCTATGCACAGCGTTTTGGACGAATTCCTCAAGCGGAGTTAGATAAAATATTGGTAGATCCTGAATTTATGGCATGGTCACAAGAAAAATTAAAAGTGATTTCATCTGATCAAATTAAAGCACAAGGTGAAGCGCGTATTTTTGGTCAATTGTTCATAGACTATTATCGAGAGCGAAAAACTCAAGATTAATAACCAATGTTATGTGCTTTAAAATAAGGGTATCTTTTTAAAATTATTTTAAGGCTTGCTTGACGGAGTCCTTCATCAATAATTTGGATTTAGGGATTAGCCTGCGGCTCGCCTTACTTTTCTTTCGGGAAAATGAGCAGTGAAACTGCGCAAGGAAACCATCTTGCGAAGCTTCGCTTCTCACCGCAAAACTCGTCAACATCCGTCAAATCTTTCAATATTTCACAGAAAAATTAACTTGTATATTTAGTCCTGCCTCAAACAGTTGCGGATGACGTTTTCGCGTATCCATATTCTTCAAGGTTTAGAATATAATTTTTATCTCACTGAATAACATCAGCTAATAACACTGAATATCATGATGTTAAACTGGAAATATTTGATTAAACCAACTAAATCACTTGGATTTATAAGCACATTCAAAAAGCTGAATAGAAGTATGCTTAACCTTGATGCGATTTACAGTTACACTAAGCATTCAGTATTTGGTGTATTTGCAAATTTGGAGCAAATCTATGTCGTGGCTTTCTTCGCTTAAATCCGTTTTTTCTCCTGCACAGGAGGTGAAAGAGGAAGAAATCCAAACTGTTTTGCAAAACTATATTTTGCCCAATTCTCAAAATGGATTAAAAGACCGCATTATACAGGTGAATGTGGAAGGTCGTGTATTGCAACTCACCATCAATACATATCCTGATGAGGCAGACCATTTACAAAAAATTCATGATGATTTAGTTGATGCTTTGGAAAAATGTGGCATCGAAGAATTGAATATGCATGTAATTCAACAGAAAATTCAGCATGATCATTCACATAGTCATGCGCATGGACAAAGTTGCTCAAGTGATTCACATGGTCAGTCAGGGCATAGTTGTTCGTCTAAACCTAAAGCTGAAAATAAAAAATTACCGCCAGTGGTTGATGCTTCTTCAAGTGTAGGAGCACCAGTTCAAAAGCAGACTGAAAGTAAGAATGCAGAAGAAGATCCGAACAATCCGCCGATTCAAAAAGCTGCACCGCAACAACGTGATATTCCGAAACATCCGCGCATTCAAAATGTGATTCTTGTATCTTCAGGTAAAGGCGGTGTAGGTAAATCAACCACGACGGTGAATTTGGCTCTAGCATTACAAAAGCTAGGTTTAAAAGTGGGTGTTTTAGATGCCGATATTTATGGACCAAGTATTCCAACCATGCTTGGCAATGAAGGTCAAACACCGAAGATTGAGGGTGAAAACTTTGTTCCGCTTGAAGCTTATGGCATGGCAACACTTTCGATCGGTCATTTGATTGGAAAACAGAATACGCCAGTCGCATGGCGTGGTGCGAAAGCAACAGGTGCTTTAATGCAATTGTTTAATCAAGCACTTTGGCCAGACCTAGATGTCTTGGTGATTGATATGCCACCAGGTACAGGTGATATTCAATTAACCCTTGCACAACGTATTCCAGTGACAGGGGCTGTAATCGTGACAACGCCACAAAACGTTGCCTTGATGGATGCAGTAAAAGGGATTGAACTGTTTAATAAAGTTCAAATTCCTGTGATTGGTGTGGTTGAAAACATGTCGACACATGTTTGCTCAAACTGTGGTCACGAAGAGCAAATTTTTGGTACAGGTGGTGGTGATCTATTGTCAGAACAATATGACATTCCACTCCTCGGACGCTTACCTTTAAATGTGCAAATCCGTGAAAATGCTGATGCAGGGAAACCATCTGTGGTTGCAGGGGATGCTGTAGCGGAAAACTATATTGCGATAGCAGAAAAAATTGCTCAATCTTTGCCTAAAGTCGAAAAAGACCCACAGAGAATTTTCTGATATTGTCCTTAAACAATACCTCTCTATTTGTATGATAGAGAGGGCATCAAAATAGTTTGAGGAAACAATGAAAAATCTAAATCTACTTAATAATAAAATCTTTATGAGCCTTGCCAATACAGCCAATGGGGATGTAAATGGAGCAACACGTTTTTATTATAATCAAAAAGGCAAAGTAATCACGGCAAAATATGAAGGTGGGGTGGTGCAAGTTGGTTCAATCATCGGGCAAATGCTCACTGAAGATAGTTTTGAAATTTGCTATCAACATTTAACAGTAACAGGTGAATTAAGAACTGGTTATTGTAAAACCAAAATCGAATTACTCGAAAATGATGTCATTAAACTTGTTGAAGATTGGCAATGGCTAAATGGGGATCTTTCAACAGGGCATTCTGAGCTAATCGAAGTTGTATTAAATTAAAAATCAGTCAGCTTATTTGTTCTAACTTTATGGAATAACTAATCGTGATAAAGCCCTGATTCTAGCTCAAAGATAAAAAGGATTATTGGTGATGTAATTCGCTGTTATTGCGATTATTCCATTTTTTAACCACACTCCAACGCCAATAAATACGCGTAATGATAAATAACAAGGCTGCAAAGACTAGGGCTTCGATTAATAACCCAGTCGCTAAAATTTTAGCTAAACTCAAATCAATATGACCATGTCCAAAATTTTTAATCCAATTGATAATTTGGTGGAAAACACCGATTAACATGTCTTTATTGATCATATGGACATGATAAATCTTTGAACCAATCCAAAAAGCTAAAAACAAAATTGGTACAATCGTTAATGGATTCATAATCCAAGAAAGCAGTAATCCAATCGGGAGGTTGGCTTCAAAAATTAAAATTGTAAAAACAATTAGAACGGTGTGAAAAGGTATTGGTAAAATTCCCCAAAACGTTCCAATAAACATGGCTTTAGAAATAGATTTTCGATTGACATACCAAAGCATTGGACTTAAGGCTTTATTGCCAAAAATCTTCATGAATTTCAATTTTTTGACTCGTTCAGGAGAAGGAAGCCAAGACTGAAAAAAATGCTTTGCCATAAAAATAGAAATAAAAGAGACCTTACTATTGTGCCTGAATCGTGCAAAAAACGACAGTATTTATCCACCTATTACAAATGAGGTAAATCGTGGAAGAAGCAACTTGAGTAAAGAATAGGCGAATAAGCTGAAATAAAACTTAAATTCAACAAGTAATTAGGGGGGATAAAAAGTTGCTTCAAATGTGCATACCAATCTATGAAAAATTGTTCTAAATTTTGGGGTGTAAAGTGATTTAAATCACACATTAACTGTATGTTAATTAAGGGATTCATTCAGGTCTTGGATGTTTAATAAACATTAATCTGCATGTGACTTTGTAGTTCTAAATTCTGATTTGTGATCTAATGTATTGATTAACATATAAATGTTGAAAAATTATGACAATTTACAATAAGTTCTCTTACAAATATTTTTTTGCCTATTTAAAACAAAACAATTAATCTGCGCTTATTCGATTTGTGAGGTCAGTTAATGATTTCATGGTTTTTTGTTGGCTTGGTCGTGACAATTCTTTTGACACCTGGACCAACCAATACGCTTTTAGCATCTTCTGGAATTCAAGTTGGAATTCGTAAATCTCTCGGGCTCATCCCCGCAGAGGCGCTTGGTTATTTTATTTCAATTAGTTTATGGGGCGTAATTATTGGAAGTGTGTCAAAGCATTTTCCAAGTATCCCTGTTATTTTAAAACTGTTTAGTGCTGGATATATTCTATTCTTAGCATTAAAACTATGGCGTACTTCAGATCATGTCGAAAACTTTGATCAAGCTACAATTGGTATCCGTGAGTTATTTATAGCAACGCTTTTGAACCCGAAAGCATTGCTTTTTGCTTCTGCGATTTTCCCTGCATTTGTATGGCACAATTTATCTGCCTATATTTCACATATGCTTGTGTTTTTAATGTTGATTATTCCGATCGCGTTTTTTTGGACATTTATTGGTTCAGTACTTTGTAGCAATAAAGTCACGTGGTTGAATCAACGAAATATGCAGAGAACTGCATCATTGGTTTTAGTTAGCTTTACTGTACCTTTAAGCTATTCAGCAATTTTAAGTCTTTAAATTCATTATTTAAAATCTTCATCGCTATTTTTAATTTTAATATGCCTCAAGTTTGTAGATACAGACTTGAGTGGGTCTATTTTTCCAGAAACATTCCTTTCAAAAGCATTTTCAGTTAAAGTACAGCGCAGTATACAGCACAGTTTTGGGATAGAAATAAATGGCAATTAAGTCTGATCGTTGGATTCGTGAAATGAGCGAAAAACACGGCATGATTGAACCGTATGCAGAAAACCAAGTTCGTTATGATGAAAATGGTGAAAAGCTCATTTCTTATGGCGTTTCAAGCTATGGTTATGATGTACGTTGCGCACGTGAGTTCAAAGTGTTTACCAATGTTCACTCTGCAATTGTAGACCCGAAAAACTTTGATGATCGTAGTTTTATCGATATCGAATCTGATGTATGTATCATCCCACCAAACTCTTTTGCATTGGCACGTACAGTAGAGTATTTCCGTATTCCACGTAATGTTTTGACTGTGTGTTTGGGTAAATCAACTTATGCACGTTGTGGCATCATTGTGAATGTCACACCACTTGAACCTGAGTGGGAAGGTCATGTGACACTTGAGTTCTCAAATACAACTAATCTTCCTGCACGTATTTATGCAGGTGAAGGTGTGGCGCAAATGTTGTTCTTTGAATCTGATGAAGTTTGTGAAACCTCGTATAAGGATCGTGGTGGGAAATACCAAGGTCAAACAGGTGTGACTTTACCGAAGGCTTAAATCAAATACTTAAAGTGGTGAATAAAGGCAAGCGAATATCGCTTGCTTTTTTATTTAAACAAGAAAAACGTGATATATTTCTCGTAAATATTGTAAAAACAAGATTGAACGATTTTATAGATTAGCTAAAATAGACAGTATGTTTAATATAATTTAAAATATTGTTTTTTATCGGAAATAACTAATTATTGTTTTAGTTGTCGATTTGATTCATGTTAAAAAGTCTCATATATATGCATTAAAATTTATGTGAAATATTTCATATCAAATCTGATTCGAAATTAAGTATCGCAATAATTTTAGTGACAGCATAAAAATAAGGTCAAAAGTTTGCTAGGGATGGGCAGTGATGATGTTCAGTTTAAAATATTTAAAGCTTACGATGCTTACGTTAAGCACTTTAGGATTAAGTTCTGTTTATGCTGCAACGCTACAGCAAATGTCAGATGAACAAATGTCTGAAACGACTGGACAGGCATTATTTTCTCTTAATTACACTGCACCTGGTGATAGTGGAAATTATTACAATAAGACAAATGGTAATATTGGGTTTTATAAACTTGGACTTGAAGCTGATGTAAGTTTAAATGCAAATATTAAAAACTTGCAGTTAGGTTGCGGTGGTGTAAATGGTGCTAATGGTTGTGATATTGAAATTAGTAACTTTTCTTTAGGTTGTATCGCTGATTCGAGTGGTCATTGCTTGTCGCTTCTTCCTAATGTTACGGGGAATGCGACAAATAATCCTGCAACCCATACAACAAGCAGTAGCACTATTACGGATATAAGCAAAGCAAATCAAATTAAAGATTTTGTATTAACAAATCCCTTTTTTCAATTTGGAATTAGAAATCCTGATAGTGCTTCAACGCGTGAAGTTGTTGGTGTAAGGATTGGTGCTGAAAATGCTAAAGGACCTATGAGCTTTAATGACATTATAAGCTTTTCAGGTTATTTGTCGGGGACTGCAGATATAACAATGCTGGCAAAATCAAAAATGGCATTCACCACAAATTCTGTATATGCAAATGATAAAGATACTAATGGTAATTTAGGTTTGGCAGATTGGAATATTCTATTATGGGTTGATGCAAGTGATGTTCGTGCAGATGTTACAAAAGATATTACTCGTAAATGGGCTGTTTCAAATGCTGGTAATCGGTTTAATTTTGCACAGATTGTTGGTGCTGATTTAGATAGTGTTGTAAATGATGTTGTTGATTCGGTTGATAATGTTACTAGTAAGGATGGTTTAGGTGGATTATATGATCTTTTATTCCCAGCATTAAAATCTGGAGTGAAAGATAAGGTTAAAGCCCAATTGGCTTCTGGTTTAGGTATATCGACATCTCAATTATCAAATTTCAATTTGAAATATAACCTTTCTAATGTGGGGGCGTTGGATATTGATTCGCCATCATTTGGCATCACATTGCAAAGTCAAAATTTGTATTATCCAGGTTATGTTGCATATGATCAGGCTGGTAATGCGACGACTACACCTGTTGCCATGACTCGAGGATGGGGGATGTATTTACCTGCAGCATTTACTTTGAATATTAGCCAACCTTTAGATGTTTTTACTTCGGCTATTTTAGGTGGAGCTGCAAAAAATGGTAATATTGTCGGCTTACCCGCTCCTTATCGAAATTGTTATGGAAATCTTACATTTTGTTAGTGTAAATAAGGATCTTGATTTTATTTAAAGCAGCTTAGGCTGCTTTTTATTTTTTAAGAAGAATAAAAAATAAAAAGTAAAATTACGGATTCATTTGTCGGAAAAATGTTCATCCAAAGTATGATTGTGTTAACTTAATCGCAATATATGTGTTGTATAGATAATTTGTTTAGAAAATATAAGTATAAAAGATTGTATTTTGTTAAGTAAACCTACGCTCATATTAGGGGTAACGATAGAACTTTAATTCTCTGAACATAGTCTAAGGATAAGGAGATGTTCATGTTTAAAATCAAAGTATTGTGTTTTTCTCTGCTTGCTTTAAGTGCATGCACAACTATGAATGTATACGCAGGGCCTACCACATTAAAAAATATGACAGATGAGCAGTTGTCCGAAACAACAGGACAGGCGCTTATGAGCTTGTCTTATATTGCCCCAAGTGATGTGGCAAACTTGGAAGCAAAGCGTGTAGGTGGTGATAATAAAATAGGCTTTTATAAGCTAGGAATGGAAGCAGAATTAGAGTTAAATACCAATATTAAAAAATTACAACTCGGTTGTGGAGGTGTTAACGGTGCAGGCGGTTGTGATATCGACATTGATAATTTAAGTTTAAGTGGTATTTCAAGTACAAGAGACGGTCGCGTAGGTTCTTCAGCAAAAATAACAAATCCATTTATTGAGTTTGCAGTTAAAAATCCGACATCAGCTTCACAGCGTGAGATTGTAGGATTAAGGTTAAGTGCTGAAAAAATATTAGGATTATTGACGACGGGTGTGGAAAACTCATCAACACCTAGTGGTATAAATACACTATCTGGCTATATGAAAATTGCATCAGACAGTACCGCAGATAACATAAAGGGACAACTTAATACAGCGCCGGGCTATTTAGATGCAGGATGGTATTTTAATAATGCGGGTAAAAAATATGATGATGGTTCGACGATTGAGCCACTACAAGGTTCCATGTCAGCGGCAGGAATTGCATCCTCAGATTTTAAAGTAAATGGTGGTGGATTTTGGATTCCTGGGGTGAAAGACGTTAAATTTACAGCTCAATTAAGCACATTAAGAGGCATGAAAGCGGATGGAACATTAATCAATGGTGGTGGAAAAATTAATGGTAACCGAATAGTTGGAGTGCAAATTGTTCCCAATACAGTAGTATTACCCAATGCTATCTTAGGATTTAACCCTGATGGAAACTCATCATCCACAAATAATAATGATCAAAAATGTGCAGTATTAGGTTCGGCAAGCTGTAACCAGTTTGGTGTTACAAGTGGATTTGTTTCTTCTAGTGTTTATACAACGGATGCAAATGGAAATTATACCAATCCAGCAGCATATCAGTCGGTGAATGATGTTTTGAAAACGCAAGGTGGTTTGGTTACTGCATTGACTTATAATTGTAGTGCGCTTGGTTTGATACCTTGTGATTGGCTAGGTATTGAGGAGGGGAAAACTCAGTTTGATGTCAAAATGTTCGGTAAAATTTCTGGGCTAAAAGCCGATGTAACGTTTCAAGAAAAACTAGGCTTTATTCATGCTTTGGAGGTAAATTCCGCAGCATCATTAAGCTTACAAAAGCAAAATATTCAATGGACAAATGCTAAAAGTGATGATGTTGCTCAGCGTGGTTGGTGGTTGAGTATGTCTGACCCAGTTTATGTAGGAGATTTATTGCCGAGCAATGCTGTAAGTCTTTGTCCAGGTGGTATGACCAGTATTAGTGGTTGTGCTTATCCACAGTTTATTAAACAAGCGAATGAGTTTTTTAAGACTAATAAAGCAGAAACGAGTGATTTAGGGAGTATGCTTGGTCGAACTGCACCATTGGCAGTTTTGATTAACGATCCAAAAAATGCAAATGGTGTGGCATTAAATGGATTTAATTTAACGATTAGTGATTTGCAGCTTGCTACTCAGCACTTTGCACCTAACTGCTATGGTTCATTAAAGTTTTGTTAGAACAATTAAATGTTTAGTTTTTGTTTACAAAAAGCAGCTTCGGCTGCTTTTTTTATTTGTTATGAAAATCAATAATAAAGAAAATATTGTTTAAAATAAATTATCAAAAATATTGTCTCCCATATAAATTATGTTAATCTTGTCGCAATTTTTAAATAAATACGATAAAAATAATACGAAATAATTTCTGATTATTTTTATTTGTGTAGTTTGTTTAAATGTAATCGCCTGATTTTAATTGTGATATTTGGTTTTTGTTTTTGACTAATAATTATTCATATGGAAATTTTCATGTTAAAAGGAAATTTATTGTGCTTAACAATCTTAGCGCTAAATACTGCGCTTAGTTCATCAACATTTGCTCAGCCTTCTACATTAATCAATTTATCGGATGAGCAACTTGCTGAAACAACAGGGCAAGCGTTGATGAGCTTGTCTTATATAGCACCAACAGATAAAGCAAATCTAGAGACTGCACGTAATGGTGGTGATAAAAATATTGGTTTCTATAAGTTAGGAATGGAAGCTGAATTAGAACTCAATACAAATATAAAAAGATTGCAATTAGGTTGTGGTGGTGTAAATGGTTCAGGTGCATGTGATATTGATATCGAAAATTTAAGCTTAAGTGGTTTGAAGTTGGATGCTAAAGGTGAACCTTTAGATATGACTCGTGAAGAGCGAGCACAGTCTTCAGCAAAATTAACCAATCCTTTTATTGAGTTTGCTGTAAAGAATCCAGGATCTGCTTCTACCCGAGAAATAAAAGGGTTTCGTGTAAGTGCGGAAAAAGTTGTAGGATTGATGACCTTAGGTTTAAGTAATGATGACACGCCTTCTTATGGAATAAGAAGCCTGAGTGGGTATTTGAAACTGGCTTCAGCGAGTGGTACTGCGAAAACAATTGAAAGGCAGATGACTCAAGCTATCGGTGATATGACGGGGCGCATTTCAATACAAAATGCTTTTCCTTTAAGCTCAACACCGAGAGACTTTGTTTCGGATAAATTTAATTTAACGCTTTATGAGGCAAGTGTACCTTTTTCTACAGCGCCAATTGTAGTTTCTGGTAGTCGAATGTCTAAAGTTAATTTAAATGCAACAGCTGTTATTCCAGCGATTAATTTCGCAGGTCCTTTAGATGCTACAATCAATATCGCTGGATTTATTCCAATTACATTGGGGAAGAATGTTACGGGGAAGATTACAAATTTAACAGCGGATATTACGATTGATGAAAGTTTGGGCATGATTCATAAAATTCCTGTTAATGGGAATCCTTTTTCGCTTTCATTACAAAGTCAAAAAATACAATGGGCTAATGCGGCAGCTCCTGCTGAGAGAGGGTAGTGGATGGCTTTTGAAAATGATATTAAGCTAGGTGATGTAACACCATCGAAAGGTATAAAAATTGAAGATGCTTTATTGAAGCAAGTTCTTCCAAAGGTAAATGATTATTTATATGCTAATTATATTACTTGTAATGGATATAGTGGGTGTTTAGGGGGAGATTTACCTATTACAGATCCAATTAATTTATCAGGTCAAAGAGTTACTTTACCTTTGGAGAACTTGAAGCTAGGAGCGCAGAGTTTTCAACCAAACTGCTATGGTAGCCTCAAATTTTGCTAGAGTTTTTATGAAAGTATAGAAAGTGATAGGATGGAAATGCTATTGCTTTTTTTATGGCTATAAAAATACGTTTGTCGGAAAGTAAGATATTTTAACCAAAAAACTTTGTCATAATGAATTAAATTACATATTATAAAGTGTGATATAGCTAACAATACTGTGTAACATAGGATTGAAGATTTACATAGTAGTAGGAATTTAGAAATAAAATAAAATATGGTGCGGAGCATCGTATAACAAAGGAAGGTCACAGATGACTACACTCAATTATACGGTAAAATTTCATAAAACCGTTTTAGCGAGTTTTATTGGTTTATGTATAAGCCAATCTTGCTTCGCACTCGAAGCCATGTCTGATGAAAAGTTAGGTGATACCACGGGTGAAGGGATAGCACTTCTTCCTCAAGATACTTATATGGTTTTTCGTGGTGTAGGGCCTAATGAAGATAAAAGTCAATTATTAGACCGTACGAAAGATATCGGTTATATCAACTATGTACCCGTTGGACCATTAAGTCAAACTGCGGCTGATACGAATAAGAAAAACGGTATTGATTCTGAAGATTTGGCCGTTGGTAAAGCTGATATATTCTTGTATGGTTTGGCTTTATCAAAAGCAAATGATGCGGATCCAAATGATGCCAATGAGCGTGTAGGCATGATTAAAGATGCTTCAGGTAAGCCAACTTCGATAAACGCAATCAGGAGTTGGGGAACGGCAAGCAACCCGTGGATTCTAAAAGTTGCAAATGCCCCAGATGTACCTACTTTCACCCCTGATCCAGTAGGTGGGAAGAATACTGATAAAGCTGATGTGGCTTATCTCTCATTTGAGGCACCTGCTTTTGAAACTGGGGTTTTAGACGCGGCGGGTTCAGATGCTTATAAGTTAAAATTGGGCATGTGGGCAGATGCTTTTGTGCGGAACCCGAATAAAGCAGAGGGTGATGCTGGACAGTTTGTTTATGGTACCAATAATGGCTTGGTTGGGAATGTGAATGGGACTGATGCTGATGGTACACGTGCAAACCGAATTCGCTTACAAGCCATTTGGAATAACTTTAGTTTAAACGGCAGTAAGATTCAGCTCTTTCAAACGTTGAATGGTGCAACTACTTCTGGGGGAATGAGTCCTTTCTATAACAACACACTTGGTTTGGCTGGTGTGATTCGTTTAAATAGTGGTGATGGTAGTGGCATTAGAATTACAGGAAATGGTGGTACTATTACTGAGAATTCAACCACTTCAACATGGCAGACTATCCACAGTGGGCAAAACTCTAACTTAGGTATGCAAACGGCTACAGTAGGGAATTGTGGCAATGCAGGAACAGGAGTTATAAATAGTGGTACTGGTTGTCAATACATTGTTCAAAAACAAACTAGGACAGACACAAAAACACTTTCTGCTTCAAACTGGGGAGTGACGGATGCTTATAAAAATAGAGTATTGCGTCTAAGTACTCAAGAAACAACAGATACTGATAAATTATATACGCCGGCTTTGGATACCACGCTTGGGGCAAAGGCACCGACTTTTGCGGCAAATGAAGGTATTTCAATTTATAACTTGAATACTAACTTGGTGCTAGGTTCGTTGTATCAGCCTTTGATTTTAGGTTCTGATGGTAAGAATTTTAGTTTGGAAATCGCAAGAATTCCAAATAAAGAATCAATCTATAAGAAAATTTATACCAATTATGACAACTATAACACGGCAACCAATGGTGGTTACTTTGGGTCAACGTGTAATGTATATCAGTGCGGTACGAGTACGGTTGCGGGTTATCAAGGAAATAATGCAACGCACAGCAGTATCAGTATTGGTAGTGTAGGTAGTTCGGATGGTGGTAAAACATTGCAGGCTTATACGGGTGCAGACTCCGTTGGGATTATGTTTGGGGGCTTTGCTCAGACAGGTGCACAAACATCAGCGGCAGTAACTTCAGATATTTATCAGTATGCTCAAAGGGAATTAAAGGATACTACTTGGAGACAGCAATATAAATGTAATGCGTTATGGCAATGCTCAACAAGTATAACTGGGCATCTATATGAATGGGCGTACAATGGTGTTATTGTTGATCCTAGAAAAAAACCAACAGATTCAGATACTTGTGGATACTCTTGTACGAGAGACTCTCCAGATGGCTCGACTAATCCATTGTATGGAACAGTAGTAAACAGAACATGGTCTGATTCAAATCTAAATGGAGGTTCATGGCGTACAGGAACTAACACGGCTGTAGATGGTTTGATTAATGTTACAGGTGGAACTGCAATGGTTTTGCCAACGACAAATCAGGCGATTGCACCGGTGGCGTCTTTAACACCACTCAACAATTTAGGTTCAGCGGTGATCGACGGCATGCTTATCCAACATATGAAAATCACCACCAAAGGCTTGTAAGGTAGGGAGAATTATAATGAAAAAAACGACGCTTCTTATATTATCGAGTGTGATGAGTTTTCAACTGGCAGCGATGGAGCCTTTGACTGATACAGCGATGCAACAAGTCGAAGGTCAAGCAGGCGCAGACCTGTCTTTGAAGTTGATTTTGAACCAAATTAATACCAGTGATGCGAATTATGTGAGTGGTAATACCAGTGCTTATCAGAAAAATGCTTATCAATTAGATAAGGCTGGTGTATGTAAAAATGTTCAATTTTGTCGTTTAGCACTTTCAGTCAATAACCGTTATGTTCAAACAGGTGATGTAGCGAGTAGTACCAGTGGAAATAAGCTTTGGGTTGTTTTTAAAGGTTTGCAAGGTACGATCAATCTGCAAAAGCTAGGGCTGGATGGTATGGATGTTACTTATAAGAATGCTGGTGGTACGACGATGACGAAGGCTGCAATTCAGCTCAGTTACGATGCAACATTACCTATTCAAATTCGTAATTTCGGCTTCGATGCTTTGTCTATTGAAAAGGATGATTTTACCAGTCAAACAAATGCAACGACTGGGGTTGTTACCGAAAATTCTTCTGGTGCGACAGCAGATCAATATGCATATTTGAAAACAGGAAAATATAGCGCATCGGATGCGCCAAATTCATTTTATGATCAAGGGCGCGAAAAAGGCTTTATGGGTATGAAGATGAATGGCAATCTTGCATTACAAGGCACTATGCTCATGTTTAGTTGTAACTCAACAAGTAATGCGCGTTGCTAAGAGACTCATTTAAAGAATTTGAGGGTTAGGGAATGAAACTAGAAAAAAAACAAAAAAATGGATTTGTGTTAAGTGCTGTGGCTGTAAGTATGTTGGCGATGCAAATGCCAGCGTATGCACTGGAGGCTTTAGATGATGCTGATATGCGAAATGTCAATGGACAGGATGGTGTGCATATTGAAACTAGTCTGAAGGAAGCCAATATTAAGACGCTTTATTGGACAGATCAGGTGGGCCGCGCTGATGCGGACGCAACAAGTCAGGAGTTGACGGCGATCGCGGATACGGTGAATTTAAAACAAAGTAATACCACAACTGATCCACTCAAATTTGATTTAAAACTTAATACAGGCTCTGTTGGTACGAAAGCAGGATTTGGATTAGATCTATCTTTATCTAAAATGCTCTTGAGTGTGGGTAATTTCCGTATATGTGATAGTGATAGTAGTAATACACGTTGTAGTGCTCCGATTGGAACTATGGCTGTTCAAACAACGTCAGACACAAGTATAAATTTAAAAACTAAGAATGGTCTTTTTAGTAAAAATGATCAGGGTCAAATTGATTTAGGTATTAAAAATGCCAATATTTATTTGGGGCAGGTGGCAACTGGTGGCCAGCTTAATCAATTAATTTTGAAAAATTTCAACTTTAATTTTGGCGGATTTGCTTATGCTTTTGTCGATGCGACAGAAGGCTTGAAGCTGCAAACGAATCTACTGAATAATGTAGCGAGTATTACAGCAACACCAAGTGTTACTAATGGTTATGTGGACTTAACACGTGTAGAAGATTCTGCTTCTGCAAATAGTGGTTTTGCAAATACTGGAAGTTATGTCAGTAATGGCAAAACGACAAATTCTGGTTTAAATATCGAAATTTTGGTGAATAACAATGTGACTACCGCTGATCCTTATGCTTTGGATCTAGCAACTAACTCCCCTAAAGGTGCGAAGGGTTTAATTCGTGTTGGTGCTAGTGGTCGTATGGTAAATGGTTCGTTGCAAGTACGCGGTGTGCAAAATACAGGTACACTGATCGGCAAGGCAGTACGATCTGATAAGACAGCGACAACGAATGACATTGGTGGGACTTCTGCGATTGGTTTCCGTATGCAAACAGAGTTCACTAAAGATAATGATACGATGTTAGGTGCAGGCACTGTAGGAAAATCAGGTGAAGCGACTACTTTGGAAATTGGTGGTGCAGGCTTAAAGAGTTATGGCTTTGAGTTTGGTAACTTGACTGGTTTGCAGAAGGATAAACGAGCAACATTCAGCACAGGTGACGTGTATTTAAACTTGACTGACTCTAAGCAAGTAACTTTACCTGAGAATAATACTTTTAAAAATACAGCATTTGGAAATGGTAGTAAGTTGACATCTATAACTGACTATAATCAAACCATCTATGATACTTATAATTCGACTGCCAATAACCGGCCATATAGTTTAGTGGCTGCGATTCGTGGCGCTGAGTTCCAAGCGATTTCTCGCCGTGGGCGTTTTACCTCTAGTGCGGGTATAACAGATGCAAATTATTTATTTGCAGATGATGGTAAATCCAACAAGTGGGGCTTAGCATTACCCTTTTATAACCTTAATGCCAATATGGCTATGTTCGGTGTAAATGATGATGCCGCTACATCATATTATTTTGATGCAAAAGGTGTAAGAACTGAAGTTGGATCTGGCACAACACCTCGACTTGGTTTTTCATTAGGTATGACGACTGATGGGCGAAATGCAGATGGAAGTAAAACGACTTCCATTATGGTGATTGACGGTGATAAAGACTATTATTTGGGCTTAAGAAACATTGATATGTTGCTTAAAGGTTATGGCACCATGGGGTTGGAAAACGGTAGTGTCAACTTAAGTTTGAAAGATATGTTAGTTGTTATGTCTGCGCAGTTAGCAGCAGGATGGTTACCAAGTGCACAGAAGAATAATTTAACGAATTTTTCAAAAACTGATGATGTATTAATGGGCTTGAAAATGCGCTTTGGTGGGAATATGAATTTATCTCTTATACCAAATAGTGAGATTAAAGCGGATGGTACTGGTAATAGCATGATGATTGTTGGTGATCTTGCATTAACTGGCACAAACAATACCATTCAAATTAGTGATACTGGTTCAGTTGGTGACGCATCTTTAGGCTTGGATAATTTAACTGGTGAAGTTGCATTTAATAACGCAATTGTGATTAGTAAAACTGAGAATACACCAACAGGTAAAGGGCAGATTGGATTTAATACCACTTTAAATTTAAACCCAAATCAAACTGTAGGTGGTGTGTTTAGAGCGCGTGATTTGAACTTCTATGCGCCAAATGCGACAAGTGGTTCTCGTCTAGGTGAAATTGCTTTAACAGGTGGAAAGCTGACTAGTCAATTGAATATCATTCCTCGTAACTGAAAATGCTATTGGTCGGTTTTTGATTTAAGCTCAATATATTTGCATTTAGAATGTGACTAAGTTGACGATAAATATTTCCTAAGGATTAGGATAATGCAGAAAAATAAAAAGTTAGGATGTATTGCCTTATTATTTTGTAGCCCTACGGTTATGGCTATGCAACCTTTAGATGATAAGAGCCTTGCTCAGACGACTGGACAAGACGGCATCAACATTGGTGTAGGTGTGACCAAGGTTCAAATGAATCAATTGAGCATCATTGACACAGATGGTTTAGGAAGTACACCGAGTGCCACTGCGAGAGCCTCCATTGTAATGGCAGGGAAGGGCTTCTCTACACTTGCGGATCAAGCATTTGATGTGAGTTTTATCGGGGCATCTTCTACTGCACCAACCTTGAATTTAGTGCTTGATGCTGATGGTGGTAGTGGTAAGCCATTTGCAAATATAGGTGTAAGTTTTGCAACTGGTGTGACTGGAATTAAGGTTTCACCATTTGCATTCTATCTTGCAGGATATGGATCAACTTCGACCCCTACCGCAATGAAATCAATTTTTATTGCTACAACGGCCCAGCAGTCTGATGTGAATAAATTCATGCGTTTTGATGATGGAATAGACATTAATTTTGCCAGTGTGAAGCCTGTATTGAATGTTCAGTTGGGCAATACACCACAAAGTAGTTTAATCCGCTTTGGTGGTGCAATTCAGTCGATTTGTGGGACGGGGAATGGTTGTTCTATTTCACTACTTTCAGATAATTCAGATGTAGGTGCGAGCTTTAAATTTCAGTTTAAAGCAACGGATGCTAGTGGTTTCTCGCTCAATGGTTTTTCTGCTGGTGTAGACCCTACAGGTTTTACTTTTGCTAATACAGGCACTTCAAGTAAATTTGACGTTGCACTGAATCAAATGACGATGGGAACCAATAATGCTACGAGTGCAACAGGTGCATTTAACAGTTTAGCCAATGGTTCTATGGGGAACTTTGGTGCAGTAGGGGCAACTGTGACAGATTTAAAAATGAAAATAAGTGGTTTTTGATCTTTATTGGCTTTATCTAATAATCTGAGCATTTGTATAAATCATAAAAAATCCCGCATTCAGCGGGATTTTTTATATTTAACTTAAAACTATTTAGCTAATTTAGCTAATAATTCTTCTTTAGATAGATTTACAGACTCTTCATCACGACGACCTTTATATTCAAAAGTCCCTGCATCCAAACCTTTTTCACCAATCACGATGCGGTGTGGAATACCTGTTAGCTCAATGTCAGAGAATTTAACGCCAGGACGTTCATTACGGTCATCGAGTAACACATCATAACCCGCAGCTTGCAGTTCAGCATAAAGTGTTTCAGCAGCTTCAAGTGTACGTGGTGATTTCTGAGCATTCATTGGAACGATTGCAATTTCAAAAGGTGCAATAGCAGAAGGCCAAATGATTCCTTTATCATCAAAGTTTTGCTCAATTGCAGAGGCAACAACACGTGTTACACCTATACCATAACAACCCATTGTAACAACAAGAGGTTTACCATCGTCACCTAGAACTTTACAACCGAGTGCTTCTGAATATTTTTGACCGAGTTGGAAAATATGACCGACTTCGATACCACGTTTAATCAAAATCGTGCCTTGACCATCTGGAGAAGGATCGCCTTCCACAACATTACGTAAGTCATAAACTTCGGTAAATTTCGCATCACGTTCCCAGTTAACACCTGTTGCGTGTTTATCTACTTCATTTGCACCTGCAACAAAGTCAGATAAAACAGAAGCAGCACGATCAATAATGACTGTTAAACCTTTTTCAACAAGACCTTGAGGGCCACAGAAACCTGCGGTTAAGCCATTTTCTTGGAGTTGAGCTTCTGTTGCAAAAGCTAATGGTGCTGCAATTAAAGGATGTTTTTCAGCTTTAATTTCATTGAGTTCATGGTCACCACGTAAGAATAATGCAACAACAGGAGCTGCTTTCCCTTCTTCTGCAACACCTTGAACAAGGAGTGCTTTAACAGAATGTGCAGGGTTAGAACCTAAGAAAGCAGACACATCATCAATGGTTTTTTGATTTGGCGTATCAACAATTTTTAATTCTTGTGTCGGTGCAGTACGTTCGCCAACGAGCACTGCTTCAGCCATTTCAACATTGGCAGCATAATCTGATTCGGTAGAGAATGCGATATCGTCTTCACCACTTGAAGCAAGCACATGGAACTCATGCGAACCTGAACCGCCAATTGAACCTGTATCTGCTTGCACAGGGCGGAAGTTTAAACCCAAGCGTGTGAAGATACAGCAATATGTGTCATACATGACATCATAGGTTTCTTGTAAAGATGCTTGGTCTACATGGAAAGAATAAGCATCTTTCATGATGAATTCACGTGAACGCATTACGCCAAAACGTGGGCGAATTTCATCACGGAATTTGGTTTGAATTTGATAAAAATTCATTGGAAGTTGTTTATAACTTTTGAGCTCATTACGTGCTAAGTCAGTAATCACTTCTTCATGCGTAGGACCAAGAACAAAATCATTGCTATGGCGGTCTTTAAAGCGTAAAAGTTCAGGGCCATATTGCACATAACGACCAGATTCTTCCCAAAGTGATGCGGGTTGAGTGACTGGCATTAAAGTTTCCAATGAACCTGCACGGTTCATTTCTTCGCGAACAATCGCCTCTACCTTATTGAGCACGCGTACACCCATCGGCAACCAAGAGTATAAACCTGAAGCTAATTTACGAATCATCCCCGCACGTAACATAAGCTGATGTGAGATGACCTCAGCATCATTTGGGGTTTCTCTTAACGTTGCAAATAAAAAGCGACTCGCGCGCATGGAAACTGTCCTAAAATTTTTAGATTTAAAGCAGAGATTATACGATAAAAAAATACGATAAAAAAATTAGCTGGCTATTTTTGATGTTAGTTTGATTTAAAATTTCGATCTACTCAACTTTATAAGTGAGAGCGTATGATATTTAAGCGTTATAAAGAAATTTCACTGTTTAGCTTACTTTGTTAATTTATTATTTATAATAAATTGGGATGGACGTAAAATAATTAGGTGATTATTCCTGTTTTTTTAAGCGTGAAATAATATCATCATAGTGAGTTTGTGTATTGCGGTACGTATTCTGTAGATTTTCTATATAGCTTTTTGTGCGTTCAATATTTTCTGTGTTGTATTTAATTCGCTCTTTGAGCGCGGTGGGTATGGTCTTGCCTTTGCGGTAAAACTCCATTTCTTGTCTTTTTAATGTGATACGATCTGCTTGGTATTGTTTAAGGCTTTGATTTTGTAAGGCGATCTGTTGTTTCAAGTTATTTAATAATTCATTGCGTTTGTTGGTTGCAACAGATGAATTGCCATATGCGCGTTTCAAGCGAGTATCTTGTTCTAATCTACGTATTTCTGTTGCACGTGATGTGGATTGTTGTAAATCTTTCTCCACATTATAAGATTTTGCTCGCTGAACCACTTGCATGTTACGATCAAGCGCTTCATATCCATGTTTAATATGTGCAGGAGTAACTGATGTGCTGATATTGGCAACCCCATTCTTATCGTAATAACGATACCAAACAGCTTTGGTTTGTGATTCAGCATAGACAGATGCTGAACTGCAAATGCAGAGTGTTGCTAGTAAAATACGAAATATTTTTTTTGTTTTTATATTCGTATTTTGAAGATAGATTGTTCTATTCATTCAAAGTGTCCCATCCCCAAAAAATAAACAATTTGTATGATTATAAAGTTCTTACCACACCATTTTATGGCTTTACAAATTTTTAATAAACAATTAAGTTTCAAAAAGCGATAGAATATTTTTTTTTGTGTGAGATTTACATTGTTTTTAGTTTGAAGTGAGATTTTTGACAGTAAATGTTCATTGATCTTTTTAGTTAAAATATGTTAAAAAAACATGATTAATTGTAAAAATAAATCTGTACAGCACAATTCTATCCAAGCTTACGGAAAGGGGCACTAAATGGACGATAAATTTCAAAATCTAAAAGTCATGGTGATCGACGATTCTAAAACTATTCGTCGAACTGCCGAAACGCTATTGCAAAGAGAAGGTTGTGAAGTTGTTACTGCAGTAGATGGTTTTGAAGCACTGTCTAAAATCGCAGAAGCGAATCCTGATATTGTTTTTGTCGATATTATGATGCCACGTCTAGATGGCTATCAAACATGTGCTTTAATCAAAAATTCTCAAAATTATCAAAATATTCCAGTCATTATGTTATCAAGTAAAGATGGTTTGTTTGATCAGGCCAAAGGTCGTGTTGTCGGCTCTGATGAATATTTAACAAAACCATTTAGTAAAGATGAATTATTAAATGCAATACGCAATCACGTAAGTGCATAACGGTGAGCTTGGGGAAAATAATGGCAAAAATTCTAATCGTCGATGATTCACCTACTGAAATGTTTCGATTTAAAGAAATTTTAGGTAGACATGGATTTGATGTAATTGAAGCTACGAACGGTGCTGACGGTGTTACGACTGCACAAGCAGAATTACCAGATCTTATTTTAATGGATGTGGTGATGCCTGGGGTAAATGGTTTTCAGGCAACGCGCCAGATTTCTCGCGGTGCGACAACTAAGCATATTCCTATAGTGATTGTAAGTACAAAAGATCAGGAAACTGACCGTGTTTGGGGCAAGCGCCAAGGTGCGTGTGATTACCTTACAAAACCTATCGATGAAAATCAGCTAATTAATACGATTAAGCAGCATCTTCAAGCAGGATAATGTATGGCAGCAAATGGATTTATCGAATTACTTCGGTTGTCTAAGCGAGGAAATAAAAATTACGCTGACAACGAGAGTGAAGTTAACCGATGGTCAGGCATTGCATTTGAAATGATGGGGCAATACTTTGTTGCTCCTTTAGGTGAGGTTTCAGAAGTTATTTATCCGCCGAAATATACGCCCGTACCCAATGTTCAAGGGTGGGTGAAAGGTTTAGCCAATATTCGCGGACGGTTATTATCAGTTTCTGATTTGGCTTTTTATTTAACGGGGCAAAGAAGCCAATTTTTACCTACTCAGAAAGTCTTATGTATTAGTCATAATGATCATTATGTTGGTTTGGTTGTAGATCAAGTTTTGGGGATCCAACATTTTAATAAAAAAGGTTTTTTTTCTAAAAATAATGATTTAGAGGGAAATCTTCAAACGTATTGCCAGGGGTATTTCCAGCAGCATAATCAGGCTTGGAATGTCTTCTTGTTTAGCCGTTTGTTAAATGATCCACAATACATGAATGCATCAGAAAAATTTATAAACTAGCTTTGACGCCTAATTAGAGTTAAGCGAATCGGGAGAAGCTGAATGGGCTTTAAACTTAAAAAGAAAAATACAGGGGATACTGCTCAAAAAAGTGGTTCTAACGTATTCACGAAATTCAAGTCGAAAATTGATGATTTTGCAAAGTTATTTGGGGAAAGTGACAAATCTAAGCCATTTATTCAAATGGCGATTGTGAGTATCGTCATTGCGATTATTTTACTTTTGGTTTTATTCTATACGGTTCCTCGAAATAACGACTTGACTCGTAGTTTGGGTGAATTAAAACTTTTATCACAAACATTATCGCGCCAAGCAACAGAAGCAACTGCTTCTGGTTCTAAAGAATCAATTGATGCTTTAGTTGCATCGCAAAAGAAATTTAAAGAAAACTTAGAAGTTGTTAAAGATATTCATCCATCATCGAATCAAGTCGAAGGTGTTGAAAAAACTTGGAAACAAGTGTCGTCAGATATTGACATGATCACAACTCACCAGAAAATCATTAACCAATTATATGATACAAACATTGCAGTTGCAGACGTGATTCCTGGGATGCAGGCTGAATATAACCTAATGGTTGACCAAATGGCGCGTGATAACATGCCAAGTACCCAGGTGGTAATTGCGAAGAACCAAGTATTTATTGCGGAACGTATTTTACGTTCGATTGGTTCTGTATTGGGTGGTTCAGATAATACACGTGCTTCAGCAGAGGATTTTAATGCTGATACGGAAACGTTTGGTGCGTATCTTAATGCTCAATTAACAGGGAATGCGGAGTTAGGTGTAACAAGAATCGATAATCCAAACTTACGTGAATCTTTAGAAAGTATTAAAGAAGACTATAACGAAATTGTGCAATTAGCATCAACTTCGGTGTTGAAAAACTCAGATCAAATTTTCAAAGTACGTCAAGCTTCATCCAATATTTTTGCTGAGTCTGATAACTTATTAAAAGGCTTAGATCGTCTATCTGTAAATACAGGTGTTGCAACGATTCTACCTGCTTTGATTTTAATCTTAGCTTTGGGTGCATTCTTATTTGCAGTATTCAAATTGCTTGGTTTGCGTAGTGAGTCGGATAAGGTTCGTGTAACACGTTTACAAGATGAGTATGACCGTAACCAGAATGCGATTTTACGTTTACTGGATGAAATCGCCGATTTGGCAGATGGTGACTTGAGTTCGTACGCGACGGTATCTGAAGATTTTACAGGGGCAATTGCCGACTCGATTAACTTCGCGATTGACCAATTACGTGACCTTGTATCTCGTATTAACGAAACGTCCCAAGAAGTTGCACAATATACGCAGAATACGCAAGAGATTACCAACCAGTTAGCTGAAGCATCTGAGCATCAGGCGCAAGAGATTGCTGGAGCATCAACGGCAATTAACGAAATTGCACAATCGATTGACCACGTATCTGCAAATGCTGCTGAGTCAGCAGAGGTAGCACAACGTTCTGTACAAATTGCAACAAATGGTGCAGACGTTGTAAACCGTTCAATCGAAGGTATGGATACAATTCGTGAGCAGATTCAAGAAACGTCTAAACGTATTAAGCGTTTGGGTGAATCATCTCAAGAGATTGGTAACATTGTCTCTCTGATTAACGATATTGCCGACCAAACAAACATCTTGGCATTGAACGCAGCGATTCAGGCGTCTATGGCAGGTGAAGCTGGCCGTGGTTTCGCCGTGGTAGCGGATGAAGTACAGCGTCTTGCGGAACGTTCAGCATCAGCAACTAAGCAGATTGAAACACTGGTTAAAACGATTCAGACAGATACCAACGAAGCGGTAATTTCGATGGAACAAACGACGTCGGAAGTTGTTCGTGGTGCGAACTTGGCGAAAGATGCGGGTGTTGCACTGGATGAAATTCAAACAGTATCAACGAACTTGGCGGGATTGATTGGAAGCATTTCTGAGTCTGCGAAATTGCAGTCTGCATCGGCAGGTCATATTGCAAATACGATGAACGTCGTACAAGAAATTACTTCGCAAACAACGGGTGCTACCTTTGATACAGCGCGTTCGGTATCTGAGTTGGCAAATATGGCGGATGCATTACGTCAATCTGTTTCAGACTTTAAACTACCTGAATAAAATGATTGGTACTCTATATATGCAATATCTACTGTCTTAGGTAGGTATTGCGCAGAGTAGAAAAGCCTTCTAAAGCCATTCGACTGTATTTGAAGGGTTTTAGTCCCACAGAAGGGAACTAACGTAGAAGCCTGAGCTATGAAAGAAATATTAAAACATTTAGTGGAAAACGTCACTTTACCTGAAGATACTTATCTTGATCAGGACGAAGAAATTTTAGATTTTTTTGTAGAAGAGCTCGAAGATATTTTTGAACAGTTACAAATCTCTCTGGATTTATGGCAAAAAGAAGCATCTAAAGATGCCGAACTCGTCAATGTACGCCGCTATTTCCATACGCTTAAAGGGTCTGGGCGAATGGTCGGAGCTAAAAGTTCTGGGGAACTGGCTTGGACTGTTGAAGACACATTAAACCGTGTGATTGCAAATAATTTAGAGCTGAATACTGAGATTCAACAATATGTCAGTACAGTATTTAATATTTATAAATTCAAACTTTTTTCTGAATTTTTAAATAAGCTGCCTCATCATTTGAATTTGGCACCATTGGTATTGTTAGGTCAGCAATTACAGCAAAAAATAAGTTTAGAACCTGCTTTAGAAGATTTATTAAGTTTAGCGACAACACTTAATAGTGCTGATGTGGTGACTGGTTTAGAAATTGCTAGTGTTGAGGTGGTGGCACCAACTGAGTCAACTGAAGTTGAAGCTATCGTTGCTCAAGAATCTGTACATGTTGATGCAGTTGCAACAACTGATGAGAATTTCAATTCTGAAACTTTAGCGATTTTTGTTGAAGAATCAGAAGAGCACTTGGCAACGATCAATGAATTCTTGCATTTAGAACAACATACGCCTGATCAGTATAACCGCTTGATTCGTGCATTACATACACTACGTGGAAGTTCTTCCATGGCGCATGTGGACGATGTATTTGAGGCGAGTAGTAAAGTTGAGCATCTCTTTAAAGTATTGGTTCAAGAAGATACAGAATCGTCGAAAAATGAAAATACTTTATTGACCCATTATGCTGAGTTTGTAAGCGATTATTTACATATTCTTAAGCAGAAAGGCGGGGAGAGTTCAGAGTTACACAACATTTATCAAAAATTCAATGATGCATGGGATCGTTATGACTTCCAACATCAATACCAACAAGATCAGGATTCACAAGTGGGCTTAGTTACGCAGCTTGTCGATTTGGAAATTGATCTATTATTGGATGCTGAATTTGAGTTTGATAAGCGTGCGCCTGTTGAACATCCTGTTTATTTTCAAAGCCTGAGTCAGCAAACTCAGTTGTTGATAGAACATACCAATAATCGTGCGTCTCAAGGTATTCATGATTTTAGTGTTCAATTAAAAGAAGCGTATGAGCGAGTTATTGCAAATCCTGCTCTACTGAATACAGATTATGCTTATGAAATTTTTGATAAAGTACATCAAGAGTTTATTCATTTATTTGATACTTTGGCTTCAGGACAGCGTGTTAGTTTAACAGATGAAGTAAAAGAGACCTTAGTTGAATTGCATGACTATTTACTTCAAGAAATTGATGTCAATGTAGAGCTTGATGCGGTTGAATCGATGCAACCAGAAGTTGCTACGCAGCCGAGTGGTTCAATTGAATCTGCTGGTCGTTATGTTTTTGCAGAAATTAATAAAGATAAACAATCTATTGACTCAGATTTGAGTCAACGTGAATTCGATATGGATGTTTTAGACATTTTTATTGAGGAAGCGGATGAATTATCGGATGGTATGGATCAGGATTTAAATACTTGGTCTGAGAATCCTGGAGATACAACGGCTTTAAATAACTTGATGCGTTATTTGCACACTTTAAAAGGTGGCGCAAATATGGTTCAAGCCAATAATATTGGTTTAATTGCGCATGAATTAGAAACAATCTATGAGCGAATCATCAAAGGTCAATTACAAGCAACGCCACAAATTATTGAGTCAATCCGTTTGATTCAAGATGACATTGCTGACCGAATTCAATTGATTCGTGAAAAATCAATTGATTATCCAGCAGATCATATTTTAGCAGTGCTGAAAAATATTGATCAACAACGTCCAGCGGAAAGTACATCTGCTTATGATGAATCAGATACAGCGAAGCAACAGTTTGTAAATGATTCAGCTGATGTTGAAGAAATTGAGCATGTGGAAGATGATATTGTTACTGCAATTGAACATATTGCGGAAAATGATCATGTTGCTGAGAGTATTCAAGTTGTTGATGTAGAATCGCTTTTTGATTCAAGTTCAGATTTAGATCCAGCGGATATCGTTGCACGTGAAACCTTCATTGAAGAAGCTCGTGAGTTAATTGATGATGGTTTAAAGAATTTATCTCAATGGTTTGAACAACGCAGTAATCGTAGTTTATTACTTCAATTACAACGTATTGCACACAGCTTAAAAGGCGGTGCAAAAATGGTGCATTTAGAGCAAGTTGCAGAAATTGCTTATGAGCTTGAGAATGCTTTCGAACAATTCGGTTTACATAATTTTAACTCGAATGTTTATGATGGTTTGTTGGAAAGAACATTCCGTTGGTTAGATGCAGCAATTTTCAAACGTGACTATGAAAATTTTGATGGATTGAAATCAAATTTACATGGTATTGAATATGTTGATGTTTCTGCACAACTGCCTGAGAAGTTGGCACGTACCAATTTATTGTTTGAACAAGCGAGTAATGAATTCGTTCAAGGGGATGGTACTGAGCCACCATCAATGTTGGGTGAATGGGATCAATCAGAGAAGGCAGAAGCCAGTAATGAGATGATTCGTATCTCTGCTGATTTGGTCGAGAAAATGATTGACCTTTCAGGTGAGAATGCGATTAACCGTTCACGTATTGAAATGGATCTCGGTCAGTTAGGCACAACACTGACTGATATGGAGTTGGCAATACAACGTTTGGCAGATCAGTTACGTCGAATGGAAGGTGAGCTAGAAAGTCAAATTATTGCCAAACATGGTGATTTTAACTCGCGCTATACTGACTTTGACCCATTGGAGATGGACCAATATTCGTCATTAAACCAATTATCAAAATCATTGGCAGAATCAGCATCGGATTTGGTCGACTTCAAAACGACTTTGTCGGATAAGATTCGTGATACTGAAGGTTTATTATTACAACAGTCACGTATTCAAGCTGAAATTCAAGAAAGTTTGATGCGTACACGTCTGGTACCATTCTCACGACTATTGCCACGTTTGCAACGTTTAGTACGTCAAACTGCATCTACAGTAAATAAGCCAACAGAATTGTTAGTGAATAATACTGAAGGTGAGTTGGATCGTAATATCTTAGAAAAACTGGTGTCACCGCTTGAACATATGCTTCGTAACGCGATTGACCACGGAATTGAAGATACGGAACAGCGTCAGAAACTTGGTAAGTCATTGACTGGTCGTATTGAGTTGAACATTAGCCGTCAAGGTACTGATGTATTAGTATCATTCAATGATGATGGTAAAGGTATTGATCCAGATGTTATTCGTGCTAAAGCGCGTGAAAAAGGTCTGTTGAAAGCGGATCAGCAACTCGAACCGAATGAAATTTTACAATTCATTTTCCATCCTGGTTTCAGTACAGCACAACAAGTGACGCAAATTTCTGGTCGTGGTGTCGGTCTAGACGTTGTGCAAAGTGAGATTAAGTCACTGGGTGGTCAGGTCGTTGTAAGCTCAGAACTTGGCAAAGGTTCAACCTTTACAATCCGCGTGCCTACAACTGTTGCGGTTAGTGATGCTTTGATGGTAAAAGTTGGCGATCAACAATTTGCTGTTCCATTATCACAAATTGATCGTATTGTTCGAATTTCTCCAACAGCGTTGGAAGAGTATTTTGAAACACAAAATGATTACTTTGACATTGATTTCCAAAGCTACAAATTACGCTACTTAGGTGAATTTACTGCCAATCAAAAAACGCCACGTTTGCATGGTATTGCCCATTCACTTCCTGTTTTATTAATTAAAGGAAATATGGGACAGTCAATTGCGATCTTAGTCGATCAATTGATTGGTTCTCGTTCACAAATTGTGGTTAAACCAATTGGTAAGCAATTTGCGGCGATCAATGCGATTGCAGGAGCAACGATATTAGGTGATGGTCAAGTCTGTTTAATTCTTGATGGACAAAATATTGCACGACAAGTGCAAAGTTCAACCCGTGGTGGTGCGGAACAGTTACAACAAGATAAGCAACGTCATCGTGATCAACGCCGTTTGATTATGATTGTCGATGACTCGGTAACTGTACGTAAAGTTACGACACGTTTACTTGAACGACAAGGTTTTGATGTCATCACGGCCAAAGATGGTGTAGATGCAATTGAACAACTTGAAAATGTCAAACCAGACTTGATGTTACTGGATATTGAAATGCCACGTATGGACGGCTTCGAAGTGACGAATCTTGTACGCCACCACGAAGTACATCGTGACTTACCAATTATTATGATTACATCACGTACTGGTGAAAAGCATCGTGAACGTGCCTTTAGCTTAGGCGTGACCAATTATATGGGTAAACCATTCCAAGAAGCAGATTTATTGCAAAATATTGATGCTTTGTTGACGGTTAAATAGGAGTACTCATGGTTAAAAATGTCGAAAAATCAGCATTAGATAAAATTAGTACCCAAGAGTTACAGCATTTAATTACGGTATCTACTGGTTTTATTGATGCGTATATCATTGATTGTTTTGATAAAGCACCGATGTTGTTGCCACAAAATATCGTCCTATCTGCACAGGATAGTCCAACCCATGTGAAAGTCGTGGAATGGCATGACAAGAAACTCCCTGCTTTTAGTGTCAGTGACCCAAAGAAAACTCTAGGTGTGGCATTGATCATTGAAGGTGAGGAGGCTGATGAGCGTTTTGCTTTGATGTGCAATGAAATGCCAGATTCTATTCGCTTACGTATTTCGGAAGTGGTGGATGCCGAGGGAAGTCATGAAGACAAAACTATTTTGCAGCATGTGAAAATTGGTGAAACAATTTATCATGTACCTGACTTAGATCAAATCCAGCTCCAAATTGGTTTGAAAAAGAAATAAAGTCCTGAGTTTGTATTGATATAAAAGAAAAAGGACGCTGATGCGTCCTTTTTCTTTTTAAAGATTCTATTGATCAGATCAATATTGAGGGTTTGTTTAGATCAAATTATTGAGCTAATAACTCAACCAAGATTTGTTCGTAAATCTCAGCCAATGGCTCTAATTCGTCGATATTCACATGTTCGTTGATTTGGTGAATCGTTGCATTTAAAACACCTAATTCAAGCACCTGAGCACCTGTAGGCGCAATAAAGCGACCATCGGATGTTCCACCACTGGTTGAGAGCTCAGTTTCTGTACCTGTAACATTTTTAATCGCAGTTTTAGCTGCATTGACCAATTCACCTACAGGCGTTAAGAACGGTAAACCAGACAATGTCCAAGAAATATCATAGTCCACAGCATGACGATCAAGGATTTCAAGCACACGTGCTTTTAATTGATCTGCTGTTACTTCTGTAGAGTAACGGAAGTTAAATGTAACAGTCATAGTTCCAGGTACAACATTGGTTGCCCCAGTGCCTGCCTGAATATTAGAAACTTGGAATGTTGTCGCAGGAAAATATTCATTACCATTGTCCCAAACTGTATCACACAGTTCAGCTAGGGCTTTAGATGCAGTATGGATTGGGTTAATTGCCAAATGTGGATAAGCCACATGACCTTGTTTGCCTTTTACCGTCAGTACAGCATTCAAAGAACCACGACGACCATTTTTAACAATATCACCTAAAGTATTGGTACTCGATGGTTCACCGACCAGACACCATGTCATTTTTTCATTGCGCGCTTCTAAAGTTTCAACGACTTTGACAGTCCCGTTTATCGATGGACCTTCTTCATCGGAAGTAATTAAAAAAGCGATCGAACCTTTATGATTCGGATGTTTTTTGACGAAACGCTCAGAAGCAACCACCATGGCAGCCAAAGCCGTTTTCATATCGGCACTGCCACGTCCATACAATTTGCCATCACGGATTTCAGGTAAAAATGGGTCAGATTCCCATGCATCCAAATGACCTGTTGGAACTACATCGGTATGACCTGCAAAACAAAAAACAGGGGATTCAGTTCCACGTCTTGCCCAAAGATTATCTACATCTTCAAAACGCATATTTTCAATATTAAAGCCAATTGCTGATAAACGATCTGCCATGATGGTTTGGCAAGTATGGTCGACTGGTGTTACTGAAGGTTGGCGCAGAAGCTGTAAACTCAGTTCTAGGGTATCCGAATGGTTCATGAACATTGATCAATTAAGTGAATGAAGTAATATGATAGTGGAAGATAAAACCGAAAGAAAATTAAAAAGACAAAGCATATAAAAAACTATTTTTTATGAGAAATAAAAAAGCCTTATCGATCAAGATAAGGCTTTGTGAATTAAAACTGAAAATTAAAGTTTATTTTCAACTTTTTCAGCAGAGTTTGTGACTGCATCACCAGCTTTAGATACATCTTTACCTACGCCCTTAAAAGTATTACAGCCTGTCAAGATGAAAGTCACAGCAATAGAAGCGAGTAATATTTTTTTCATGCTTATCTCCATGCGTCTTTTTAAATTAGAGCAACTTTAAGTTTAACCAAGCACTGAGTAACGCATGTCATTTTTATTTGAGAAATGGTAAAAACATGTGATTTAAAGCGTGAAAATTTACATATTATTCCTATAGGTTCTTGTGGGTGAATGACTTAAAATCAATAAAAATTAAAGGTCTATTGATGTTTTACATCTATTGTTCTAGTGGTAAAGCAATTAAAGGTGGTTGACGATACATATAAAAAGTTTGGCTTGATTTATCATGATAAAGTCCATTGCACCACCACCATGCATTGTCAGAGGTTGCATTTTGATCAGGGCAAATCCATTCATGACGTTGTAAACGATAGAAATTGGTGTGTACTTCATTACGAATTTGATGCCCCCATTGACCGATGCGCCGTTGTGGATTGATCCAATCGGGCAATTGATCAGATTGTTTATACATAGGTGTATAAAGTTGCCCTTTCATAACAGCAAATTTTTGATCAATATTGAAATCTAAAGCATGGGTAAATTGAAATTGTTTCTCTGAAAAATGATTAAGTTTACGGTGCAAGGTATCGCTGCGATTCAAACCATACCAATACTTCAAACTTAAATCAGCTTCGCCAAGGTAATATTTTAAAGCGACTTCCCAGTGTTCGATGTGTTGTGTCACTCGATTACGCACTAAAAAATCAATTTCACCTAAGGTATTTTTAGCTTCAATGATTTGAATACTGTGTTGAATGAGTTCAAATTGTTGATTCTCTTGATCTTGTAACCAAAACCAAAACAAATATTCAAAGCGTAATCCAAGACGAGTGCTTTTGAGCTTTTGAACAAATTCAATCAGTTCTGTTGGATTTTGATCTAAGGCATCCAGACGGTGTTTGTATAGATTAAACTGCTGTTGCCAAAAAGCGTCATTATGTAATTCAAAATGATTTTTTATTTCTAGCGCATTGGGAACATGTAGAAGAATGTTGGGACTTGCTATGCAGAATGCCAATTGCCGAACAATCGGGTGTTTGTAGTGCTGCCAAGGCTCAAAATAATCAGTCATTGCCATAAACCCTAATCAAATTAGATACTCAGTCCTGATAAAAAATGAATTGAGCATAGTCATATAAACAAAAATCTCCAGTTTGATGCAAGCCTAATTTGATTTGAGAAACTGGGGGAATCGGAAAATATGAATATGATCATTTTAAAATATAATGAGTGAATCTGTGTTAAATCATGCAGGCTTTAGTGTAGAGCGTTATACTTCACACATAGGCAAATTGGGTTGTGTTATGAAAATTTTGTTTTGGCGAACACTGGTCGTAGTATTTATTATCCTTGGATTTATTGGGGCGATATTACCAGGTATGCCGACAACTGTTTTCTTGATCTTAGCAGCATGGGCAGCGTCAAAAGGGTGGCCTCAGGTTGATGCTTGGCTATTGAATCATCCTAAATATGGTGCAACGCTCAGCGCTTGGCGTGAAAATGGAACGGTACCTCGCAAAGCTAAATGGATTGCCAGCATTATGATGCTCATTAGTGGGATTATCATGTTGTTTACCAATGCACCACTCGCTATCAAAATTTTTACTGATCTAACCATGTTAATTGTTGCTATCTGGTTATGGTTAAGACCTGAGCCAAAACTTACCGTTATTCAGGATGTCATGGAAAAAGTGGAATAAAGAAAAAATAGATGTCGTCTCGCTCAAAAGCATGAATTTTTTATAAAATGTTCGTTAAGCGAATTACATCAGTAGAAACTTGTATAAAATAGCAACGGTTTTTATGAAATATGAATTAGCCAGCACAGCATAAATAGATAAATAATAAACAAAAAAGCTGAAATTAGAGCGAAATGATCTATTTTTTAATCACTCAAACTTAAAATACTTAAAACAGTAAGAAAAGCGTTTGACACACCGTCAGGATTCTCTATAATGCACCTCACAAACGATGAAGTCGTTAGGGCGCTTAGCTCAGTTGGTAGAGCGTCTGCCTTACAAGCAGAATGTCGGCGGTTCGATCCCGTCAGCGCCCACCAAGCTTTAACGTTGAATTTATAGTGCAGCGGTAGTTCAGTTGGTTAGAATATCGGCCTGTCACGCCGAGGGTCGCGGGTTCGAGTCCCGTCCGCTGCGCCACTTAAATTCAAGACTCGTTTGTATTGCAGTGTAAATTGTAGAAGTGCAGCGGTAGTTCAGTTGGTTAGAATATCGGCCTGTCACGCCGAGGGTCGCGGGTTCGAGTCCCGTCCGCTGCGCCACTTTACAAGAAGATTGCAAATCAGGTTTAATACCTAACTTGAGTTTTAAGTTTGGTTGTAAGTTTTATACTACGCATTGTGTTTGTCTTGCGTCATAAAATTTGCTTCGCTAATTTTATTCCTCAGGGCGCTTAGCTCAGTTGGTAGAGCGTCTGCCTTACAAGCAGAATGTCGGCGGTTCGATCCCGTCAGCGCCCACCATAATTTATACATTTGTGTATAAATGCCGTTACGCAGCGGTAGTTCAGTTGGTTAGAATATCGGCCTGTCACGCCGAGGGTCGCGGGTTCGAGTCCCGTCCGCTGCGCCATTTATCTTAAATCCTGAGATTGGGATAGGTGAGTTTAGTAAGCTTGAAAAGCTTTTGTTTTATTTGATTTATCAAATACTACGCGCTTTGCTTGTCTTGCGTCATAAAAATAGCTAAGCTATTTTTACTCCTCAGGGCGCTTAGCTCAGTTGGTAGAGCGTCTGCCTTACAAGCAGAATGTCGGCGGTTCGATCCCGTCAGCGCCCACCATATACTTTGTATCGTACAAGGTGTAACAGTGCAGCGGTAGTTCAGTTGGTTAGAATATCGGCCTGTCACGCCGAGGGTCGCGGGTTCGAGTCCCGTCCGCTGCGCCATTTTCTTGATACCTGAATCTTGAAGATGATAAGTGAAAATCGCAATGATATTTTACTTTTTGCAAGAACTACGCACTGCGTTTGTCTTGCGTCATAAAAATAGCGAAGCTATTTTTACTCCTCAGGGCGCTTAGCTCAGTTGGTAGAGCGTCTGCCTTACAAGCAGAATGTCGGCGGTTCGATCCCGTCAGCGCCCACCATATTTTCCCTCTCTTTATTTATTTAAACTTTTGTGTAAAATAGCGTATTAACTATTTATAAAAATAAATGCTCTATGAGAAATCCATATCAGCGTAAAGCTGCACCTTCGATCCAAAAAAATCCTATTCAAGCTATAGATCAGTATAAAGTCTTTATCGAAACGATTGTTTCGCAAACTAAGGTTTTTGCACTTTATGATGAAGGTTGGGCATTGTGTGCGACACCAACAGGTCAACAGTCTTTAGCAGTTTGGCAGAGTAGAAGTTTGGCACAGTTGATGGTCAAAGATAATTGGAGCCGCTATTCTGTACAAGAAGTTGAGCTTATCCCTTTTCTTGAGAAAATGATTCCTTTTATTCAGCTCAACAATACTTTACTTTCGATTAATTTAACCCCTGAAGGACAAAATGTTTTGGTTTCAGGACATAAATTTTTAATAGATATTAAAAATTATTTATATCAACTTCATACAACTCAACCTGAATTATTTAGACAAAACCTCAATCTTCCCTTACCTCGAAAGATACGTATCCATCACAAGGTGTAATTTGTAAGATTCGTATTCATAAGTAATTTTTTGATTGGGTGAAAATTTAATATTCACCCAAAACCCAACCACTTAAATATGCAAAATACTCTCTTAACCATGCGTTATAACGTGTGGTGATCGGAGTTTCGGCACCGACCGTCACAAAATTATCATAGCCTTGTTTCTTGGCAATTGCCCCTGCACGCAATGTGTGAAAGTCACTGGTGACAATAGCAATTTTTGCATTCAAGTCTAGTTGATGTGCTTTAAGAATGGCTTGGCTATTTTTGAGATTCAGTTCAGTGCTGGTACTTTTATTTTCTTGTAGAATTCTTGAGGCTTGAATCTGATCACGGTCTTGTAAATATTGAGCCATAATTTCAGCTTCGGTTTTGCTTTCTCCAAAGCCTAAACCACCACTGACAATAATGAGTGATTGTGGTTGTTGTTTTGCGATCTCTCCAGCTTTATCGAGGCGTTTAGCAAGTGTAGGTGAGGCTTTGCCTTGTGTAATACCACTGCCCAATACAATGATGGTTTGTACATGATCTGTGAGATTATTTTGTTGCGCTTTGATATGAATATAGCCAAAGAATGCAAGCAAGCTTATTAACCAAATACTAAAAAGACGCCATCCCCATTGCCAAAATTTCTTTAATTTCAGATGCTGTGCTAAAAATTGTTGTATGCGCTGGTGATTCAACGTGCTAATGATAAAAACCAAACCAATCAGTAAGGGGAGGATAGTACCAAGATGCCACTTTTTAAAAAGTATCAGAATGAAGCCATCTAGAAATAAAATGAGCCCAATGATGAAAATAATACAGCGGAAAAATTTATTATTCTGCATGATTTAACTAGAAAAATTTAAAGTGCCTATTCTAAGGTGTAAAGTGCTCTGCTCGTGTGAAGAATTGATGTTTTTACTATGAATTGTGAATAATCATAAAAAAATCATAAAAAACCGAGCAAATTAGCTCGGTTATTGTGGTATTAAATTTAAATTATACGATCAGTAAACATCACGACGATAACGTCCATCAGCACGGAGTTGCTCTACTGTTTCTTTACCCAATATTTCAATCAAAGCTTGATCAACATCACTCGCCATACCATTGATACTGCCGCAGACATAGATCACAGCATCATTGTTGACCCATTGTTTAAGCTGTTCCGCATTGTCACGCAGTTTATGGTGAACATAAACTTTTTCAGCTTGATCACGTGAAAAGGCAAGGTCAAGACGACTGAGCATTGCAGTGTTTTGCCAAGCTTGAATTGTGTCTTTAAAGAAATAATCATGTGCTTGTTGGCGTTCACCAAAAATGAGCCAATTTTCAGTATAGTCCAAACGAACACGGCTATGAATCAGGCTCATTAATCCTGCAATTCCAGTTCCATTTCCAATACAAATAATTGGACGATTATCTGTAATTAAATGGAACGATTCATTTTTACGGATACGTAAAGCCAATTTGCTACGAAGCTGTAGGTGTTCAGTCAACCAACCTGAGCCTAAACCAAGTTCACCTTGGGCATCACGTTGCTGACGAACCACTAAGCGTAATATTTGTTGAGTTGGAATACTGGCAATTGAGTATTCACGAGGAGGCAAGTTAGGAAGCTGTTCCAATAGATGATCCATATTGGCAAATGGTTCTATTTCAACAGTTAAATCACGATTCCATAATGCATCTTGGATAGTTTGTTGCAAACTGTCCACTAGAGTATCAGCATGTATTTGATGTTGATTTAAAAATGCTTCAATCCGTTGTTGGCTATTGCCCGTTTGAATTTCTGCAATATCACCCGCTTGCCAATCAATAAGGTGATCGGATTGTAATTCGATATTGAATGCAGGTGCACCTAAGCTATTCGGATTCAACAATTCACGTTTAATCAATCGCCATTCATCAAAAGTTTTTTCAATAGACATTGTTTGTAGTTCAAGCTTGGTGACTTTGGCTAATGCATCGTTCCAATTTTGAATATCAGCTTGATTAGCATTATTTACTTCAATCATACCGAATAATTGTTGAGCGCCTGATTGCTTTAACCAAGCATCTATACGATGACCAAAACTACAGAACGTTTCAGGATAATCCTGTGAACCGAGTGCAAGTACAGCATAATTTAAATGTGAAAGCGCTAAGTTTTGTTGCATCAGCTTTTTCTCAAAGTTTGATGCTAAGTCTGGTGCTTCCCCTGTACCATAAGTACTGACCACAAATAAAACTTGCTTGGCTTGTTTTAAATCTTCTACAGTGATTTGTTGAACAGCTTTCACTGTCGTTGGTTGGTGAGCATGCTGTAGGCTGCTTGCTGTACGCCATGCCAATTGTTCTGATACACCTGTTTGTGTCGCATAAGCAATGAGCCACGGTGTTGCATTTGGATCAATCGTAACTGCTGAACCAGATTGTTTTGCTGCGAGGGTGAGCTTCTTCTGCTTACGGCGTTTTAGGTAAAGCATCCATCCTGTCACAAAGAAAAGCGGCATTGCTAAAGAAGCAAACATTGCAAGGAATTGATAAATTGGCCCAAAGAAACTACCACGATGCACAGGTAACATGCTACTCATGATTTTCTCATTGAGTGCTTTGCTTTCGTATAGGTCTAATTTTTCAATATTTGAAGTTTGATAATTGTATGTTGCTTTATTACGTGCGCGCTCATGTTGTGGAATTTTATCGACAAAAGTGAGTTCGACTTTACCATCCGCTTTTTTAGGAATCGAAACAGTGAGGGTAGAGTAGTCACGTTTAATCTGCGAATTAAATCCGTTCCAAGTTTGAGTCAGTGCAATTTGAATTTGTTCAGGTTTTAAACCTTCTTTATCATCTTGTTTATGGTCTGATTTTTTATCAGATTTTGCAGAAGCGCCTTCATTCCCACGTGCGCCATGATTCTGTTCTGAACCTTGTTTGCCTTTCGTATCACCACCTTTGCCTTTTTGCCCAGCTTGCATTTCAGGTTTAGGTTGTTCAACACCTAATACTTTGAACATTCCACTGCGCCACCAGTCATAAGACCAGTACAAGCCTGTACATGCTAGTAACAGGTAGAAAATCACCACCCATGTACCAACAACAGCATGCAAGTCCCAAAGAAAGTTACGACCTTTGAGTTTTGGTTTAATCGCAAACCATTGCTTAACAGAATGCTTTTTCGGCCAACGAAGATATAAACCACTGAGTACAAAGAAGATCAGCATCAATGTAGATGCACCTGTAATCTGCTTACCGACTTCACCTACGGTCAAATTACGATGCAGTTGTTGGATAAACTGGAAAAATTCTTTACCTTTAATTTCAGGCAGAATCTCAGCCGTATACGGGTTGACCATCATGGTATAACCCTTGCGCGCACCCTCTTTCACGATGTTGATATTTGAGGCTTCTTCAGGTGCCTGTGCAATCGTAATACTGTTGATCTTCATTTCAGGATTTTTAGTCTGAAAATGCTGATAAATTTCAACAGGTGTCATTTTTTCTTTATTTTCAACAGCAACGGTATAGCTATTCGGATTAAGCCATTTTTGAATCGGCTGCTCGTATGAATAGATTGCACCTGTAACCCCCATCAGGGAGAGGATTAAACCTGCTGTGATTCCTAGAAACCAGTGTATTTGGAAGAAAACTTTTTTAAACATGATGCTAAAAGGGAGCGACTTAAATTTGATGTGCGCAAATTATAACTGAATATAAAGGAGATAGAATGAATTTGTAGATAATATTTATTCTCATTATCATTTTTATTAAAGCAATCAAATGAAAGACATAAAAAAACCTCCAACTAAGGAGGTTCTTCAAAATCTGAAAATGGACTTGATTAAAGTGTTTTCGCTTCGCCGACAGTTTCTTTCAAGTGCTTACGCAGTGTCGCAAATGGGAAATTCTTACTATCCATACGCTTAGGTAGGATATAAGCACCTTGTTGATCTTTAACTTTAAAGTTTACAAGTAAAAAGTCAGGTGTGTTATACCATTCGTAAATATCTTTCCAACCAATCGTTCCTACACCTTCTTGCATACCCATACCCGATGGAGCAGCCATTTGCTGGCGCATGACGATACCGCTCGGTTGTACACCAAGTTTAATACCTTTAATTTCCTGAACTGGAAACTCATTCATTTTACGTTTTACATACCACTCAAGACCAAATTTACGAACCAAAAGATAGATCGCAACACAGGCTAAAAGTACCCAAAAAAGGATTGTTGAGTAGTTTTTAACGAAAATTAGACCAAGAATAGAAAGTGCAACAATCACCCCCATAATTGCCCAAGCTTTGGTACCAATTTTATTGGTACTACGCCAAATTGCGAGCTGAGCGCTACGTTGTTCAGTTTCTGAAACTTCGTACGGAACGGGTTGTAAGGTATAAGCGTAAATATTCTTGGCAGTCATAGTGTCAGTAGTATATGTAAATCTAGTCAGAGTTTAGCACTAAAACACAAGTTTTAGTGCGCGTATTGTACCAAATATCTAGGCATTTTTTATACTCTTTTATAAAGAAGCCAATTCAGTAGATTGATCATCACGAGCATGACTCAGGTTTTGCTTTAAGTTACTCAATTGTTTCAAAATACTGAACATAAGTGATAATTGTTGCAGAATAATCAGTGATTTAGAATCCCTATCTTCAGAGTGATTTAACCGAGTACGAATAGTTTGTAGCATGTTGTGTGCTGTTAAATCAGGCATTTCATCTTTTAATAACGCCCCACGAATATCATCCAGTGCTTGATCAAGTAAATTTAATACTTCTTGATCTTCAATCTTTTCTCTATGCGCGCCTAAGGCTGCAATATAGCTGAGGAAGGTATGATTTAAACAGAGAAATTCAAAGGCTAAAGTTTTTTGGCTGGGGTCAAAATCTGGTTCAGTGGCGAGTGTTGAAATTAACGAAGCGACATCTGCATCAGTATTGTTGGCAGCTCGTCGGATAATACGATAATCCAAACTGTTATTACGTCCTTGATGGTACTGACTCACGACATTTTCAAGATAAGCACATTGCGCTTCGAGAGAGCGTTGAATGGTCCGTGGTAAACGACGGAAACGCCAATCTGGAAAAATAAATGTCACCCCTAACCAAGCCAAGGCACAGCCAATAACGGTGTCGATCATACGTGGTAGCGCAGCTTCAAAACCTAAACCATCTAAGTTGAAATTGATCAGCGCCATAATCGTAATAAATGCAGTGGCTTGAGCATATTGTTTACTGCGTAAATCAAAGAACAATACGCCACTAATAATTAACAATAATAATTGCCCTTCAACAGAAGGAACAAAGAATAAAATCGCATAGCCAAGAATAATTCCGCCTAAAGTACCAATGATTCGTAAGCGTAAACGGCGTTTAGTGGCGTTAAAATTGGGCTGACTGACAAATAATGCAGTCAATAAAATCCAGTAACCATATTGAATATTGGTCAGTTGTACAAAAACATAGCCAAAGAATAATACGATCGAGACGCGGATTGCATGACGAAACAGTACCGATTCTGGGGTTAAATGTTGCTTGATGCGAATGACAATATCATCCCAACCTTTTAAATCATCATCTTTGAGTTGATTTTCGATATGCTTACTTTGTTCCAAAGTGATATGGCGTTCTGTTTCAAGGTTGCGCAGTTGAGCATCAATCGATTTTAAATTTTGATAGAGTGAAAATAGGGCATTGACCCAGATCAAATCATATTTTCCTTCGCTTTTAAGTTTGTCCAATGAGTATCGAAGATTTTTAAAAGCATGTTCAAAGCGCTGATTATGTTGATATGTAGTGCGGTGTAAAATACTATCGCTCAAATCATTACAGGCTTTGGCTTGCATGGATAAAATACGTTGGAAACGAAATAAAATATCACTGTGCTCAAAGATTTTTGCCAGTTTTTGATAATCAATATGTGCTGAATCGGCACGTTCATGAATGTCTTGTGCAACAAAATAATATTGCAGACTACGCCGTGTATCTCGTTGTCCTCGGTCTCCTTTTAAACGGGTCAATAAAGTCACACGCATATCATTGAAAATAGATATGAGTTTGCCATTTTCCATAGACAGGTTAATCATACTGTCTTGGTAACTGGTTGCAGTCATATCGACATCAAATAGGTTAGATTTTGAAAATAAGAAATTTCCGAGTGACGAAAAGCATTGTGATAATTTGTCTTGAACCTGACGAACGGGGAAAAGCAAAAAGCTAATCGTTGAAATCAGTCCATACCAAATTGCACCAATCACCAAAAGACTCGGTTGAATGTACCACTGGTCAAAGAGGTGTACTCCAAGCATGGAGTATACGGAAACCACCAAACAGCCATAGGAAATGGTGGCATAACGACGACCAAGAGAACCAAGTAAAATCCAGCCGATACACGACACGATTAAACCAATAGCAAAAAGTACAGGATATGGAAATAACAAACTGACAGAGGCTGCTGTGACAAAAAAACCAATGTAGGTATACACCAAGTTCATGATACGTACTGAGAAACGATCATCAATGTCACTTAAACCGGCTGCCACCACACCAAGCGTCAGTGGGATGGTCATTAACTGTTGCCCCATAAAATAGGGCACAAAAGCCGTTCCAGCAAAAGCAATAATCATCCTCAAGTTATACATAAAACTTGTGTTATAAGTTGCTTTCTTGAGTTTTAACAGCCAGTTATTCAAAGGAGTGTCCTTATGAAATATTCAGTGTGTTTTACGGTCAGTTGAATGATGGTGCTTGTGTGAATTTTCACTTATCTTTATGACAAATCATACTATGGAGCGTGTAAACTTGTCTGCATCAATCCTCATGAAATTATAAACGATCTATGTCTGAAAAAAACGCGGGACAGCAGTATTCCACGGGCTGGATTATGCTTTTGGCTTTATTTACATCTTTAGGACCCTTGTCTATTGATATGTATTTGCCTGCATTACCAGAAATGGCGCAAGACTTTAATGTCACAACCCAGCAGATTGCCAATACTTTACCTGCATATTTCTTTGGATTGGCTGTAGGACAACTGATTTACGGACCGATTAGTGATCGGATTGGACGGAAGAAACCGTTATATTTCGGCATGGCACTCTATGCGATCGCAAGCTTGTTGTGTGTTATTGCACCAGATCATTGGTCTTTGATTGCAGCACGGGTTTTACAAGCTTTGGGTGGTTGCGTCGGTGTGGTGATGGCACGCGCTGCGATTCGAGATTGTTTAGATGTGCAAAGTTCTGCTCAAGCCTTTGCCAGTATGATGATTGTGATGGGTATTGCCCCAATACTTGCACCGACTTTGGGCGCAGCGATTCTGCATTTTTTTAGTTGGCATGCTGTATTTATAGCCCTATGTATCATTGGTGTGATGTGCTTTTTATGTGTGCATTTTCTATTTAAAGAAACACTTGAACCAGAACGTCGTTTAGATTTGAGTTTCAATCAAGTTTTCATCCTGTATGCTTCTATATTTAAAGATAAAAGTTTTAGATTACCGATGATGGCAGGCTGTTTTACGGGGGCAGCATTATTTTGCTACATCAGTTCAGCATCAGCCGTATTGATGGATGGTTATCACCTTACACAACAGCAGTTCGCAATTGCCTTTGGTTTTAATGCCTTTGGTATTATTTTACTTTCAACTTTAAATAAGCATTTAGCGCATAAACTCTCGGTGATTCGTCGGTTAACCATCGGCGGTGTAATTCAATTAACAGGTTCGGTCATTATTGTGATTGCTGGTTTGATGGCGCATGCACCTTTAGCTTTGGTCATGTTTGGGTTATTTTTAACCGTTTCAGGAATTGGTTTTACGGGACCAAATGCGATGGCCTTTGCAATGTCTGAGCAGGGCGCTAGAGCAGGGACTGCCAGTGCGATTATGGGCAGTATGCAATTTGCTTGTGGTTTATTGGGCGGCGTTGTTTTAAATTTCCTTGTATGGAATCACGTGTTAAATATGGGAATTTTAATGCTACTGTTCACGATGGTGGGTTTTGTCGCAATTTTAGCAGTAGGCAAAGACTTAAAAGCCAAAGCGATTTAAATGGGCATTGTTATAATTTGATGTTATGACTTTAAAATAAAGATGTTTTTTAAAAACTATTTTAAAGCTTGCTTGACGGGGTCTTACATCAAGCGTTTAGATTTAGGGATGAGCCTTCGGCTCGACCGCACTTTTGTTTCGGCAAAAGTGGGCAAAACCATTGTCATCCGCAGAACTCGTCAGCTACCGTAAAAATATTGAATAGATCGCAGAAACATTTATGGTCAGAAGTAGTCTTGCCTCAAACAAATGCGGATGACGTTATCGCGTACCCACTTTTTAACGAGATGCAATTTGTGATTTTGATGTTACTGAGTAACATCAGTTCGTTATAATTTAAAAATAGAAAGTAGATTTTACAAAAAATAAGACCGACGATTCGAGTGATGAGTAAATCGTCGGTCAAAATACTTCGTTATCTTCGATTTAGGCTGCTATTCTAAATCTTGCAAGAAGCATGAAAAGCTTTTCGTCTCTGGGATTAAGGTCTCCAAATCATCTGCGGATGCCGTGCGTCTGATTCGGTTGCTGCGACCTATACTTATATAACGACAAAGGTTTCAGTTTGGTTGACAAGAAAATGAAAAAAAATTAAAAAAATTTTATAATCAGTTTATTCATTCCAATTAGGTGATGCTCATGGTGTCTTTAAACAAATATTTTTTATGGTTTTTTATCCTTTGTTTAGTGTTAACCATGATTGCAGGTGTACTCGCTGCATTATTGCCTAATCAAATTGCCGGAGTTTTAACTGCGATTCCATACTTGGCTGCAATGATTATTGTTTTACAGCGATTTTTAAAACAACAACGCCGTGCACCGACAGATGCTGAACGTAAAAAATTGACCATTGGTTATACCTTAATTTTTTGGAGTTATAACTTTTTGGGCGTTTTTGCAGGTGTGTTGATCTTTTCGCATAGTGATCCAGAAGTGTGGCAGACTTTTGTGGCTTATATGACGAATTTACGTTTTCTAGGTACAACATTGATTATGTTGTTAATGTTAGCGATTCCTTTGTATTTAATAACGTATTGGTTTTATGGTAAACAGGCACAACGTATGGCATTGAAAATGTTTGGTGCGTAATTTAAATCTTCGCCAAAATCAAAAAAGGTGATCTTATGCTGAAGGTTTTAATCACAGGTGCTAGTGGTTTTATTGGTACTCATTTGGTTGATTATTTACTTCAGCATGGTTTTGAGGTCATCGCCTATTCTCGACAAAAACGACATTCGCAAGAAGCAAAATTAACGTGGATAGAAAATTTTACTGAACTTGAAAATACACACATTGATTATGTGGTGAATTTGGCAGGGGAAGGCATCGCTCAAGGTCGCTGGACAGAGAAAAGAAAACAACGCTTGATTGAAAGTCGTGTTAAAACGACGCAACAACTGTATCAGGCTTTACAAAATTATCAGATTCAACCTCAGTGTATTGTGTCAGGTTCTGCAATTGGTTATTACGGAATAGATCCTACAGAACAATGGCAAAATAAATGTGATGAAAATGCGCCATCACAAGCTATTTTTATGTCTGAACTGTGTCAGCGATGGGAAGCGGAAGCTTTAGCAGATATGACTCAAAATACTAAAATCATGCGTTTAGGTGTGGTATTTGGTCAAAAGGGTGCCCTTCAACAAATGCTCTTACCGATTAAAATGGGTTTAATTGGATGTATTGGTTCAGGTCTGCAACCGACGACTTGGGTGCATGTGGATGATGTGATCCAAGCAATTTTATTCTTATTTCAAAGTACATCAGATCAGAAAATTTATAATGTGGTTGCTCCTGATCATCTTTCTCAAATGCAATTTGTAAATATTGCGAGCAAAGTATTAAAACGTAAGCCCTTTTTACCATTACCGAGTTTTGTGATGCGTTTGCTGATGGGTGAGCAAGCGCAATTGGTGTTAAATGGTCAGTATGTTCAGCCCAAAGCTTTGCTTGCTGAGGGTTTTGATTTTCAATATGCAGATTTGGAAAGTGCTTTAAGGCTGATTACACAACATTCGTCCAATTAAATTCTAGGCAATGTTCTAATGCTGATCAGTTAAGCAAAATTATTGGAAAAAATTCCTAAAATCTCCCCTAATCCCTCTTTGAAAAAGAGGGGAACTTCTTGCAACTAAAATGATTTTTAGTAATCTTGCGTAGCTGAGCTACTCATCCCTCCTTTGAAAAAGGTGAGAAACATGTTCCGCAAGGGGGAGGATTAAAAAAACCTTAACTGGCTAGCATTAAGGTAATGTTCTGCTTTCAGCTCGGTTGTAAACGCTGTGTTGAATAAGCTGTTGCATCGACCAAAGTCTCTTGTTTGAGCATGAGTTGACGAAGTAATTGTGCAGAAGCGGGTCCCATGCATAAACCATTACGATAGTGTCCAAAATTCGCCCAAAGGTTATTGATCTCAGGCATTTGCCCAATATAAGGAATGCCAGTAGGTGAACTAGGGCGTAATCCAGCCCATTGTTTTACGATTGGAAAATTCGCCAATTCAGGCACCATTTCGGTACAGGCTTTATAAATATTTTGCTGTGTTTGTACACTTGGGCGCTGATCAAAACCGAGATGATTCATACTCGAACCGCAAACCACATGACCATCCATACGCGGAATGAGGTACATAACATTGTTCATGCACATGGTCGGTAACCAATTTTCAGGGGTTTTGAACAAGAGCATTTGACCTTGCACAGGTTCGACAGGAATTGACAATTGTAGCTGTTCAGACCAGCAGTTCGACCAAGCCCCCGTTGTAATCACAAATTGATCGGCTTGAAAATGTTGTCCATTTGAAGTTTGGATAGACTGGATTTGGTTATTTTGAAGATTAAACTTTTCAATCCACGTATTTTCAAACACTTCAACTTTGGGATGTTGTTTTAAATAGCGAATCAAAGATTTGAGTAAGCGTGGATTACGCACATTCGCCAATTGTGGGAAATAAATTGCGTGTTGGAATTGTTTGGAAATATGAGGATTGACTTGTTCGAGTGCATCTCGTTCTAAGTATTCACAATGTTGCATCGGCTCTTGGTATCGGTCTTTATAATTGAGCCCGATTTCAAAATCAGCTTCATCAAAAATGAGCATACCTGTTTCATGGATTTCAAAATCTATCCCTGTTTCAGGTAAGAGTTTTTCATTCCATTGTTGATACAGTTGTTTACCGTATTGTGCCAAGTGATTGACTTCACGTGGGTAACGCCATGGATACATTGGGGACAAAATGCCACCGCCTGCCCATGAGGCAGCATGTCCTGCTTGTTGTTGGTCAAATATAGTGACTGAACAACCTTGTTCGACGAGTTCAAGGGCAGTGAGTAAGCCGCTGACGCCAGCTCCGATGATTGCGATGTGCATGGTGTATTTTGTACCGAATTTAATTATAAATCAGATTCATTTGTACAGATATTCATGTATTTAGAATAAGATTCTATTTAAGAAGAAGTTAAGGCGGTGTCTTACATCTAAAGTTTTAATGATGGGATTAGCCTTCGGCTCGACCTACTTTTCTTTCGGGAAAAGTAGGCAAAACCATTGTCATCCGCAAAACTCGTTCACTACCATCTTTTGATTAATTGAGTTGCAAAAACATTGAATATCAAAAGTAGTCCTGTCTCAAACACGTTGCGGATGACGTTCACGCGTATCAGATAATATTTAATTGTCTAATAAAACGATTACTTCATTTCTTTCAATTTACGTGCTGCTTCTTCCGCAAAGTAAGTCCAGATCCCATCAGCACCTGCACGGCGGAAGCACATAAGTGATTCCATGATCACGCTGTCAGACAACCAACCATTTTGGATTGCCGCAGCCAACATTGCATATTCTCCACTGACTTGATACACAAATGTTGGTACACCAAAAGTGTCTTTGACTTCACGAACCACATCCAAATAAGGCATACCAGGTTTCACGATGACCATGTCTGCACCTTCCTGAATATCAAGGGCAATTTCATGTAGTGCTTCGGCACGGTTACCAACATCCATTTGGTAATTGTATTTATTACCACCTTTAAGGTTGGAAGAAGAACCTACAGCATCACGGAAAGGTCCATAGAAGCTTGATGCATATTTCGCTGAATATGCCATGATATTGGTATAGATATGACCATTGCTTTCCAAAGCTTGGCGAATTGCACCGATACGACCATCCATCATATCACTTGGTGCAACCACATCTGCACCCGCTTCAGCATGGCTGAGTGCTTGTTTAATGAGGCATTGTACAGTTTCATCATTGAGCACATAGCCTGTTTCATCAATGATGCCATCTTGACCATGTGTGGTATATGGGTCGAGTGCGCCGTCAGTGATCAGTACCATTTCTGGCAATTCTTTTTTCAAAAGACGCAGTGTATTTTGTACTAAACCATCTTCATGCCAAGCGGCTTCAGCCGTTAAACTTTTGTCTTCTTGTGGTGTAACAGGGAATAAAGCTAATTTAGATACACCCAGTTCAAGTAATGTTTCTGCTTTTTTCAACAATAAATCAGCAGACAAACGTTGCACGTTTGGCATACTTGGTACATCTTGAGTTTGGTTTTGCCCAGGAAGTACAAATACTGGATAAATGAGATGATCTGCTGTGAGTTGAGTTTCACGAACCATTGCTCTTAACTTGTCGTTTTTACGAATACGACGCATACGAGTGGCTGGGAAAGCAGGACGATTGAACGTATAAGTCATAACAATCTCGATTTTCAGTATTAAACTAGGAACATATTGTAGCCCTTTCATATATTTTTTGGGGAAAAGCTACATTTTTTTCTCAATATTGGTTTCGAAATTCTTATGAGTGATTCTCCTAAAACTGATTCTGCACCAAGCGAATCACAAAAAAAGTGGACTGGTAATTTACATTTAGGCGCGAAAGCAGATTTAAATGTGGTGCTTAATCAGCTCACCAAAGCCTTTAATGGTTCGCCGTATTTTTCACACAACAGTATGCAAATGCGTGTGGTGGATAATGAAATTGAAGGCTATATTGAAATGAAACCTTTCCTGATTGGAAATGTTGCTTTTCAAATCTTACATGGTGGTGTTGCTGCCACTTTACTCGACAGTATTGGCGGAATTGTGGCGATGGGTGAGTTGTACAAACGTGCCGAACCAGATCAATTACCTGATACGTTGAAAAAAGTTTCACGTTTGGCAACTGTTGATATGCGTGTCGATTATCTTGCACCTGGTCGTGGTGAGTATTTTATTGCCAAAGCTGAAACGCTGAGAATGGGACGTAAAGGCTGTACCATGCGTATGACCATGGTGAATGATGAAGGTAAGGCAATTGCAACTGCGATCGCGTCTTATGCCTATTGATCAAGTTGACAAAGTGTACCCTTAAGTACACTTTGTATAATTTATGTCAATAGAAGTCACTAAATTGAGCATTTTGGTGACTTATTTTTTGAGTAAAATAATATTAAAATCAATAACATTGTTCTAAAATATAGAGATAAACTCTAGAGTTATATTTTTATTCTCACCATATGATTTTTACCTGTAAAATTATCCATCACAATTTTTATAAATTGACTGAATCATCACATCAAATATATGCCTGATTCTCACTAAGCAAATATTCAGCTTAGTGGCACAGACTGTACCGATGTTTTGACCCATTTAAAGTAAGCCAGGAAGATGCGATGACTGACGCGCCCACTACGAATGCCTCTCCAAATGATGAGCTTGAAGCTCAAGCGGATTTGCAGGCTAAACAAAAACGTAAAAAAATGCTGAAGATTTTTGCCTTTATCGTTATTGCCATCGCAATACTCTATGCCATTTGGGCTTTAGTTTTTGGTAATACCGTAGAAACTGACAATGCTTATGTGGGTGCTGAAACAGCTGCGGTTACATCCATGGTCAGTGGTCAGGTTGAAAAAGTATTGGTCAGTGATACACAACAAGTGAAAAAGGGCGATGTGCTTGCAATTATTGATAATCGTGATGCGAAAATTGCGCTTGCCCAAGCTGAAGCGCAATTGGCAAAAGCCAAACGTCAATTTACCCAAAGTTCAGCCAATAGCAGTTCTTTGTCTTCTCAAATTTTGATTAGTAGCGACGACATTAACAGTGCCAAAGCACAAGTGGCGCAAGCTGAAGTGGCTTATACCCAAGCGCAACAAGAATTTTCACGTCGTCAGCAATTGAATGCGACTGGTGCAATTTCAAAAGAAGAATTTAGCAAAGCGCAAAGTGCTTTAGACAATGCTAAAGCCAGTGTGAATGTTGCAAAAGCAGTATTGGCACAAACTGAATCTAAACGCAAAGCTGCACAAAGTAATTTGGATGCCAATGAAGCCTTAATTCGTGGTACTTCGCAAAGTTCGACACCCGATGTTTTGGCGGCTCAAGCCGTTGTCGATCAAGCGCTTTTAGATTTACAACGTACTGAAATTAAAGCACCTCTAGATGGTGTGATTGCTGGTCGTAGTATTCAAGTAGGACAACGTGTTGCTGCGGGTTCTAGTTTGATGAAAATTGTTCCGATTTCAGAACTTTATGTTGATGCAAATTTTAAAGAAAGTCAGTTGAAAGACGTCAAAGTTGGACAAAAAGCGACATTAACTTCTGATCTTTATGGCAAAAAAGTTGAATATCACGGAACTGTGATTGGTTTCTCTGGTGGTACAGGTTCTGCTTTTGCTTTAATTCCTGCGCAGAATGCAACAGGGAACTGGATCAAAGTGGTTCAACGTCTTCCTGTACGTATCAAACTTGATCCTAAAGAACTTGCTGAACATCCATTACGCGTTGGCTTGTCGATGAATGCAGAGGTTGATACCTCAACAGCGAAGTAATCGCTTATGAATACAGCAACTTTTTCAGGTGAGCTTAAAGGCGGGCGTTTACTTTTAGCCGCATTTTTTTTAGCGCTCGCCAATTTTATGGTCGTACTCGATATGACCATTGCCAATGTATCTGTACCACATATTACAGGGAGTTTGGCGGTTTCAAGTTCTCAAGGGACTTGGGTTATTACTTCTTATGCTGTTGCAGAAGCAATCTGTGTACCTCTGACAGGATGGTTAGCAGGGCGTTTTGGTGCGGTTCGAGTCTTTACCATTAGCTTGATTGGTTTTACGACATTTTCCATTCTATGTGGTTTATCCAATAGCCTCGCCATGCTCGTGATTTGTCGTATTGGGCAGGGGCTATTTGGTGGTCCAATCATGCCACTCAGTCAAACTTTGTTGATGCGCATTTTCCCACCCGAAAAGCATTCGCAAGCGATGGGCATGTGGGCAATGACCACTGTAGTTGGACCAATTTTAGGACCAATTCTCGGGGGGACAATCAGTGATAATTTCTCATGGCATTGGATTTTCTTCATTAACATACCAGTAGGTGTGTTGTGCGCTGTGGGTGTAATGCGTTTGATGAAAACTGCTGAAACACCGATCGCTAAACTTCCAATTGATACCATTGGTTTGACTTTGCTGATCGTGTGGATTGGTGCACTTCAGTTAATGCTCGATTTGGGACATGAAAGGGATTGGTTTAGTAGTACGTTTATTTGTATTCTCGCCGTGATTTTGGTGGTTGGATTTATTGCTTTCTTCATTTGGGAATATTATGAAAAGCATCCAATCGTCAATATTCAAATTTTCCGATACCGTGGCTTTACTATTGCGACGATTTCTCTGGCGTTTGCCTTTGCAGCGTTCTTTGGCAGTATTGTCCTAATTCCTCAATGGTTGCAGATTAATTTAGGTTATACCGCATCTTGGGCGGGTTATCTGACTGCGACGATGGGTTTCGGTAGTTTGATGATGTCGCCGATTGTGGCAAAACTTGCAACCAAATATGATCCGAGGGCATTGTCCAGTTTTGGTCTGATGATCTTGGGCGGTGTGACCTTGATGCGTTCATTCTGGACCAGTGATGCTGATTTTATGGCATTGGCTTTGCCACAGATCATTCAAGGTTTTGCTGTACCGTTCTTCTTCATCCCATTGTCAAATATCGCTTTGGGTGTGGTTCGTCCTGATGAAGTGGCTTCGGCAGCAGGTTTGATGAACTTTATGCGAACCATGGCAGGGGCGATTGGTGCTTCGATTGCAGTCACAATCTGGGATGACCATACCAAACTTGCACGAAGTGAAATTGTTTCGACTATGCATGTTGAAGATACTCAAACTCAATTAATCAACAATGGTTTTAGTCCTGAAAAGGCATTGGGGGTGATTTCTAATTTGGTGGATAAGGAAGCTTTAACACTTTCAGTCAATCATGTGTTTTTGATTTTTGCGATGGTGTTTATCTTTGCTGGATTGATTATTTGGTTGTGTCCTAAACCAACCAATAGTGTGGGGCCAGG
>NZ_SGSW01000035.1:0-44848 GCF_004209125.1 Acinetobacter sp. WCHAc060033
CGACTTTAAAGTTTGTGAATGCATTAATTAAATTTGGTTGGGGTAAAACAAAAGAAATGTATAGTGAGTATTATCCTACTAAATTAACGAAGCGTTATGATTTGAAAACTAATTATATTTTACCAAATTGTAAAAATATGACCGTTCCTCGGCATAATAATCATTTACATGTTAAAGGATTGGATTATGAATTTAAGTCGGATACTTAATTTGATTTTTATTACTTGTTTTGTTAGTGGTTGTAATAAAGTTTATTATAATGAATTTAATAAAAATATTTCACAAGTGGTTAATAACAAAAGTTATATTCTTAATCAAGTGAATGATTTATCAGATTATACTAGGATAGATGATGTCAATAATTGTAAAATTTATGCATCAAATGGTTTGGATCAAGTTTTCTGGACGTTGAATAATAATCTTTTGATGATTCAAATAATGAATGAAGATAATTATACTAAAACTTCTGAGGGATTGAAAAATGGATTATCGGTAAAAGTTATCAATGACTTGTATTCAAAATTTTCTATAATAAAAGTAAAAAGTGAAGGTGCTGGAGATTCACAAAATAATTTTGTTTATAATATTAAGTTGCGTTCACATGAACTTTCAATTAATGTTGCTGATGATATCGTTAGTAGTTACGATTTTTCAATAAATGGTTTTACTACAAATTTATGTAATTAATCACAAACAATTCGCAGGTTTAGGAACTCCCGCCAAACGACTCAAATGGCGAGCAACTAAACCTGTATTAAATTTTTCTTGTAATACAGCATTATTAATCTCAGAACTTACCGTTTTCATCAAAAACTTAATTAACGGGCGAGTTGCGGGTGAGTGTCCAAACTGTGCGTAAAACTGGCGCACCGCTTGCAAAACTTCAAAATGCCAAGGTGTCAATTGCAGATCTAAAGTGTTCGCCAGTTCTTGGGCAACATTTTCATCCCAAATCGTATAATCAACCAAATGACCATCTTGGTCTAATTCAAAACTCATAAATAACCCGATACAACCGAAAAATAAAAAGATAAAAAAGTGCCAGTTAGTTAGCTATTTTAAACTCATACAACGCGTAAAGTCTAAAACCAAGTCTGCAAATTGATCATATGAAATCAATTTAATCTGACTTGGAAGCGATTCAGACAAAATTTCTGCGTCATTTTCCAAAACATAAAGATTCTGTTTACTTTGTAAACGAATATCATGGGCAAAAAGAACAGCATCACCAGTGAGTACAATATGATCATTGATACTATGAATCTGTTCTAACTGATCCAAAACCTGATCTGTATGAGCATAATCAGATTGAATTAAAAAAAGTGTCTGTGTTGTCATATTAGGCGACCTATTCAATACTAAAAAATCAGAAAATTAAACTTACCAATACAACACATGATCAAAAGATTGGATCAATTCAGCATTAAAATCCACAAACTCAATTTCCTGTTGTGATTGTGTAACAAAGCACGATTTTTTATTCACATTTTCTACTAAAATTGGAGTTAAATCATAGAATTCAAAACTATCAACCATATTTGAAGCCAACTTAAAAGCTTGCTGAAGACCATTAAAGTTCAGTTCAGATTTTAACAGGCTTAATCCAGCATCTTTAAGTAAAACTTTGATTTCACATCCAAAAGTGGCGAGTACCATCGTCGCAGATAGACTTTCATGAACATTTAAGCTATTCAAATTCGCTTGGGTTAAAACAACAAGTACAGTATTCACACAAATTACCTTTTAAATGCAACAGTCTAATGGAATTATCCACTTAGAATTGAATGAGACGCTCTGTAGACTGGACTGCATCTGCAAGTTCACCTAATCCTACAAGTTCAAAGCCATCAGCTAGATTATGGGTTTGAATTTGATGACGTTTAGCATTCTCTTGATCTGTAATTCCCCGCGTAAGCGCAGCACTCACACAGACAGGAAGTCGGATTGCGAGTTTTTGCCATTCTACAGACAAATTACGTTGATCATCAGGAACCCACTGCAAGCTGTTCGCCACTTGCACCGCATCCTGATAGAAAAAAACACGAAAGGTTTGATTCTTTGCTTTTAAAGCTTGCGCCAAACCCAAAGCATGCCATGCATGAATTGACGTTGGTGCAGCCGTGATTAGTAATAGAGTACTCATTTAGTTTGATTCACGTAGAGGATCAGAGAATGGAGCGTTTCTAACATCCAGACTGGGTAATTTTCAAATTTGAGATTTTCGAACCCGATAACTTTCGAAATTGATCATCATAGGTAGTATAAATGATTTTAGTGACTGGTGGTTTAGGCTTTATAGGCTCGCATGTGGTTTTAAGTTTGCTGGCTCAGGGGCAAGAGGTTGTTATTGTAGATAATCTCGCCAATGCAAATCTACAGTCATTGGAACGACTTGAATTTATTTCACGAATGTACATTCCATTCGTAAAAATTGATATTCGCAATACACCTGCTTTAAATAAAGTATTTGAACAATATTCAATCGATGCGGTTGTTCATTGTGCAGGTTTTAAATCTGTTGAAGAGTCAAACTTAAAACCGCTTGAATATTATAACGATAATCTCAGTTGTATCATGAGTTTATTGCGAGCTATGCAACGAACAGGTGTACGCAAATTTATTCACATTTCCAGTTTAATGGTCTATGGTCAGTCCAGTTTGTATTTAAATGAACAAACGGAAATTAATTATTCATATCCAAATCCTTATATAAAATCACAACAAATGATTGAAGAAATCATTCGAGATACGTTTAAAACCGATCAAGAATGGAAAATGGCAATTTTGCGAGTTGCCAATGTGGGCGGTGCTTTTGAACACGGTGTATTAGGTGAATTTGTGGTGCCTTTGCCTAAAAATGTGTTGCCTGTGTTATTACAAGTTGCTGCACAACAGCGTGATTTAATTGAGCTACAACGTTTTGCCAATACTAAAGATCAAACCGTGGAACGTAGTTTTGTGCATGTATTAGATGTGTGTGAAGCTGTTAAATCGAGTCTGCATTGGTTAAATGAACAAGACAATATATTGGAAAGTTTTGATATTGCTGGAACAGTTGCATCAATCCAAGAATTGACGCAAAGTGTTGAAGAAGTCACCCAGTCTAAGATTCATCATATTGATGCGACTTACAAAATCAATGAATTAGAACAAGTGGCATCAACCAGTGAGAAAGCATTTAAAGTTTTAAATTGGAAAGCGCAACGTTCAATTAACCAAATGATTGAGGATGAATGGCGTTTTTATCAAAACACGTTAAATAATCGATAAATATGCAACAGATGATATTTTATTGAAAATAATTATCATTTACATTTTCTGCCGATTTGTTTAGCATGAATTGATCAAGGCAAAAGTACGAATGGCTGTTTGTATTCAAAATAATGTATCAAAGCTAATCTGTGCATTATTTTTTCAAGACAGTACAACGATTGTAACCAAGCTTTTCTTGAAACTAAAACATGGATAAATAAGAGGTTGAAAATGCAAACACGTATTGAACATGACACCATGGGCGATGTAGAAGTTCCAAGTGAGGCATTGTGGGGCGCGCAGACTCAACGTAGTGTACAGAATTTCAAGATCGGCACAGAACACATGCCACGTCCGATGATTCGTGCAATGGGTTTAGTGAAAAAAGCCGCTGCAATCACCAATGCTGAACTCAATCAAATTCCTCAAGATTTATCTCAATACATTGTAGATGCTGCCGATGAAGTGATCTCAGGAAAATGGGATTCACAATTTCCTTTAGTGGTTTGGCAAACAGGTTCGGGTACGCAAAGTAACATGAACTGTAATGAGGTGATCGCCAATATTGCCAATCAAAAACTAGGAAATCCTTTAGGTTCACAAAAACCTGTTCATCCAAATGATCATGTCAATCGTGCGCAATCTACCAATGATTCATTTCCTACAGCAATTCATGTTGCTACAGCGATTCAGATCAATGAATTACTCATTCCAGCAGTAGAACGACTGCGTGACACTTTGCAGCGTAAGTCTGAAGAGTTTAATGATATTGTCAAAATTGGGCGTACCCATTTACAAGATGCAACGCCATTAACGCTAGGGCAAGAATTTAGTGGTTATGTGGCACAACTTGACCATGGTTTAAAGCGCTTAAAGCAAGCACTGGTCTGGATCTATGAGTTGCCATTAGGCGGGACAGCTGTGGGCACAGGTTTAAATGCGCATCCTGATTATGCTGAAAAAGCGGCTGAACAATTGGCAAATTTGACAGGCTTACCATTCATTACCAATCCAAATAAATTTGAAGCGCTTGCAGGTCGTGATGCTGTAGTTTTTGCTTCAGGTGCCTTAAAAACTTTAGCCGCGAGTCTGAATAAAATCGCCAATGATGTGCGTTGGTTGGCGAGTGGCCCACGTTGCGGTTTGGGTGAATTGCTTATTCCAGAAAATGAACCTGGTTCAAGCATTATGCCAGGTAAAGTGAATCCAACCCAATGTGAAGCGATGACCATGGTGGTTGCACAAGTAATGGGCAATGATACGACCATTAATATTGCTGGGGCCTCTGGAAATTTTGAACTAAATGTATTCATGCCTGTGATGGCTTATAACATTGTTCAATCGATTCAATTGCTTGGTGATGCATGTAATAGCTTTGATGAGCATTGTGCGGTAGGGATTGAACCAAATCGTGAGAAAATTGATTATTTCTTACATAACTCGTTGATGCTCGTGACAGCTTTAAATCCTGTGATTGGCTATGAAAATGCAGCGAAGGTTGCAAAAACAGCTTATAAACAAGGTAAAACTTTAAAAGAAGTGGCGGTCGAGTTGGGCTTTGTCACTCCTGAGCAATTTGATGAAGTGGTACAACCTGAAAAAATGGTTCATCCAAATGTTAAATAATCATTCAGTTGCATAATTGATCGTATTTTTACTCTTATGCATATCTGCCTTATATGTAGTGGAAATCATATATGCGTAGATAGTGTTAGAGTAAAGTCGTATAAAAGAAGCTCACATGAGTGGGCTTTCATTTTATAGTGGGTATAATGTGAAAATAATAATTATATTTTTTGATCGTGTTCAAAATTGTATGCTGATTTAAACTGCCAACAAAATGATTGACAATATTTTCAAATAAAACACTGTCTTTTTAAGACGTCATGTGGATATATTTCAAACGTGGCATATAACCATGCAGCAATATGAGCGGATTGCTTAGTTGATCACCCAAAATAGAGTTTAAGCAGATTTAAAGCAATGAAGTAGGGCGCTTGGACATCTTTTTTATTGGTCGTTAATAAATGTTACTTTATCATTACGTTTTCAAAGTAAACCTTCGTACAAAATTTTAAGCCAAATGATTCATTATATTAAAAGCAATCTCCCCATTATTATTCTATTTTTGATCGTTGTTGGTGGTTTCGCCTATCCATTTTATTCTGGAGAGTGGTTCGTTGCGAATCGGTTGTCTGATATTGACACGAAGTGTTATGGCGTGGATGTTCCAGAAAGGATTCCCTATAACAAGGCAATTTTGTTTTGTTCCTGTGTGCATGCTAATGGACATGTCAGTAAAGAGGAAAATTATAAATATTGTGAAAGAAAATTTGTTGAATAGAACTTTGCTAAATAGCGCATTATTTAATGTGATTTTCTTAATGGTTTTTAAATTTGACTTACATTGCCTCAAAGATAGATCTTAGCCCTAAGAATTATTTAAAAAGCACATACATCCGCGTTTTAAATGTAGAATGTATCGAAGACATTCCATTTGAAATGATCTCCAATCTTAAACGCATCAAATCTAACCATTAACAATCTTGGTGAGAACCTTTGCATTGAATTCACTGTCATAGTTGATAAAATGCATTTTTAATTTTGTTAATGTTTTAAACTCACTTTGTATTTGTTTTGCAAGGTGGTAATTAATCATTAAAATACAGCTAGTTATCAAAGGTTATATTAATGCTCTCTATATATTTAACGGATGTTCAGGAAAATGTTCAATTCAAAGATTATCCAGGTGAGCATCCTGTTAAATTTATTTTAAATTTCAAAAAAATATTTCCAAGTGTGATGGAGCTTCTATTGCCTGTACTTCCAGAAGATGAAGATTTGGATAAAATGACTTGGGAATCGACAACTGAAGATTTTGAAACATTTAAGAAGTTTTTAACGGGTTGGGGTGTGATTGAACTACGCTTACAAGCCATTAGCCAATATAAAAATAAGAATTTTGCAGATCAATTGCTTAAGCAAGCGCAGGCAAAACGCAAGGAGTTTGCTAAAAAGCAACAGCAGTTATTGACAGTAGAGCTGGATTATTTATTGATGCATGAAACGCATGCTTTGATTGATGCCGAACTTGTTGAATTAGGTGAAAAATTTTATTTACCGACGTTGCGAGATCTTTGGAAAAATACAGTTTCAGCAAAAGTATTGAATGCAAATTTTTGATTATTACTTAGATTAAAATTAGGGGCTTTTGCCCCTTTTTATTTCTAAATGAAAATAGTCGTGGAGTATTTGTTGTTATATTTATAACTTATGAAAAGTAAAAAAATGTTGTCGATTGGAATCTAAAAATTACACAGTTTTAACGTAAATATCATAGAAGTCGTGACATTCCATGTTTAAATGATAAAAAGTTATATCAGTCACGTATTTAAAAGTGGAGTTAAAATGTCAAAAGATTTTAATGATTTAATTAAAAATCGTCGTTCTATTTATGCCATTGGTAAAAATGTAAAGTTTAGCGCAGACGAAGTCGCTGAACTCATTCAAACCACAGTTGCCAATAGTCCTTCAGCTTTTAACTCACAAACTTCACGTGTGGTGATTTTGTTTAATCAAGAGCATCAAAAATATTGGGATATTGTTAAAGAAGTGCTTAAACCATTTGCACCGAATGAAGAAGCTGCTGCAGCGACTAATGCTAAAATTGATAGTTTTGCAGCAGGTTTTGGAACAGCGTTGTTCTTTGAAGATCAAGATGTGGTGAAAACCTTGCAAGATCAATTTCCAGGTTATGCAGACAATTTCCCAATTTGGTCAGAGCAGTCTACAGGGATTGCACAATTTGCAGTGTGGACGGCATTAGCAGAGCAAGGTATTGGCGCATCACTGCAACACTACAATCCGCTCGTTGATGAAAAAGTTGCTGCACAGTGGAATCTACCTGCAAACTGGAAACTTCGTGCACAATTGGTCTTTGGTTCAATCGAAGCATCAGCTGGTGAAAAAGAATATATGGATCGTGCGCAACGTTTCCGTGTGTTTAAATAATTTATTCAAAAGAATTAAATCATAATTTTAAAAAAGCTTATAAAAAAGTAGATATTCGTATCTACTTTTTTTGTTTTAACACCTTAGATTCTGATCATTTAATTTAAAAGTATTAATTAGAATATCTATGTAATATTTTCTGATGTATCGGTTTTTCCCGAGGATATATCTAAGGTTTTTCAAAAAAATCGAATGATATTTTAGATTTAATAAATAAATCTCGTGTAATTTATGCGATTGGACGCTATGTACAACAAATGCCTGAGTATTTAACAGACTTCATTCAACAGACAATTAAGCAAAGTCCATCATCATTTAACTCGTAATCTTCTCGTGTGGTGATTTTATTCACCTTAAGTAAGAAAAATCCTTAATGAATAAAAAAGAAAAGTATTGCTAAAAAAATGCTAAAGATGCTTTGAATTAAATTTTAAATAGACTATAGTAAAGATTGAAAAGTCGAGTAATGCGCTTGGTTTTTATTCTATTGATTATTTAATCTTGTTAAATATTTCTATAGTAACCAAAGCAAAAACTTTTTATCTCTCTCCCAATATGAGCAATGCATGTGCTAAGACGTAGTGGTCTGTTGCTGGCTTTTGCAACAGTATTTTTACAGCTTGCGGTATTCTTACAACCGCTATTACCAGAGCAATATCAAATTGCTCCGGTCTGTGAAGACATTACTCAGTCTTTATTGCGTCCGTCTCATTCGCATAATTTAAACTCAGAATCTCAAGACTTCTCTCATCATCATTTACAAGATTTTTCAAAACAGCCTGAAAGCAGTTTTATTCATCACTATTTACATGCGGATCAAGATGAACAACGCTCTACAACAGGGCATAATCATCATGACATGAACCATCAATGCCAATATTGTGTGGTCTATGGCAACTTAGTGATGCCACCTGAAGTTGGTGTACAAGAGATTCTGGTTCGTATTCAAGTCAAGTTAATGGCATTTGTTGAAGCCTTTCAACATGTCTATTTTCTATTACAACGTCTATTCCTCATTCCTCAAGGGCGAGCCCCACCCACTGTCTTCGCATAAACATATTCATCGGTCAGCGATCTTGAACGATAACGTGTTCTCAATCGTTGGCTGTATTCGAAAATCGTTTTTATAGAGACAGATGATGATTAATCAAAATTTCCTTAGATTTGAAGGAAAAGAGACTTGCATGCTTTTTTTAGGATTGTTTAAAAATTCTGCAAAATTAAAGCAACAGATCTCAGTAAAAGTGTGGATGTATACTGAAAAAATACAGCAAAATTTGTTCATGTATGAAAACAAAATTCAACTTTTCTTGATGAAAAAGGTGATGCCATGAGTTTAGGATTTACTGCTTTAGAATTGGCACGCATTCAGTTTGCTTTTACTGTGTCTTTTCACATTATTTTCCCTGCAATTTCAATTGGTTTAGCGAGCTTTCTTGCTGTGTTGGAATGGCGTTGGTTAAAAACCAAAGACCCTGTATATCAAGACTTATTTAAGTTTTGGGTCAAAATTTTCGCCGTGGCTTTTGGTATGGGCGTGGTATCCGGTGTGGTGATGAGTTATCAGTTCGGTACCAATTGGAGTGAATTTTCCCGTGTTGCAGGTTCTGTAACAGGTCCACTATTAACTTATGAAGTTTTAAGTGCATTTTTCTTAGAGGCAGGCTTCCTCGGTATCATGCTGTTTGGTTGGGGGCGTGTAGGACCTCGGGCGCATTTCTTTGCTACAGCCATGGTAGCAGTCGGAACCTGTATTTCGATGTTTTGGATTTTGTCCTCTAACAGTTGGATGCAAACCCCGCAAGGCTTTAGTATTGAAAATGGCATCATCGTGCCGCAAGATTGGTTTGCAATCGTATTTAACCCATCATTTCCATATCGTTTAGCCCACATGGCTGCAGCAGCATTCCTTGTTTCAGCACTTTTAGTTGCATCAACAGCAGGTTGGCATTTGCTCAAGGGTCGCCGTGATGCTTTGGTGAAAAAGTCATTTTCCATGGCAATGTGGATGATTCTCATCCTTGCACCTTTACAAGTGATCATTGGTGATAATCACGGTTTGAATACCTTGAAACATCAACCTGCCAAATTGGCTGCCATTGAAGGGCATTGGGAAACCAATAAAGGCGAAGGTATGCCGTTATATTTATTCGGTATTCCTGATATGGAAGCAGAAGAAACGAAATATGCGATTGGTATTCCAAACTTGGGCAGCTTGATCATGACCCATAGTATGGATGGAGAGGTGAAAGGCTTAAAAGAATTTGCCAAAGAAGATCGTCCAAACTCATTGGTGGTGTTTTGGAGCTTCCGCATCATGGTCGGATTAGGCGTACTAATGATTCTGTTGGCACTATTTGCATTGGTATTACGCAAAGGTGGCAAGCTGTATGAAAATAAATGGTTACATCGTTTTGCCTTTGTGATGGGACCTTCTGGTTTCATTGCCTTACTTGCAGGTTGGTTTACCACTGAAGTCGGTCGTCAGCCGTGGGTGGTCTATGGTGTAATGCGCACTAAAGATGCCTTGTCGCCTGTATCTGCGGAACAAGTCGGTTTGACTTTGATTATTTTCGTGGTGGTGTACTGCGTGGTATTCGGAATCGGGATTTATTACATGCTGAAACTGATGCATAAAGGTCCTGAGTTTATCCATGCAAGCCCTGAGGGAATTGTCCATAGCGAAGAAGCGGTGATCCTTGCTTCTAAACGCCCACTCAGTACAGTAGAAGAAAGCCTGGATGTTGATGCGAATACTCAAAATAGCAATGAACAGGAGCGTAAATAATGATTGATTTATCTCTGATTTGGATTGTTATTATTGCCATTGGCGTATTTATCTACGTGGTGTTGGATGGTTTTGATTTGGGAATCGGGATTTTATTTCCATTCTTCAAAGATCAACATGAACGCGATGTAATGATGAATACTGTCGCACCTGTGTGGGATGGAAATGAAACATGGATGGTACTTGGTGGTGCTGCATTATATGCAGCATTCCCGATGGTCTATGCCACTGTATTATCCGCTTTATATTTACCGATTATTTTCATGGTCATCGCTTTAATCTTCCGTGGGGTGGCTTTTGAATTCCGCTTTAAAGCCAATCGTACCAAGCATTTATGGGATAAAGCATTTATTGGTGGTTCTATTCTTGCGAGTTTTTTCCAAGGCATGATCTTGGGTGCATATATCCAAGGCATTAAAGTTGAAAATCACATGTATGCGGGTGGGGGGCTAGATTGGCTGACTCCATTTACTGTATTTACAGGGATTGGGGTGGTTGTACTTTATGCCGCTTTGGGATGTGGTTGGTTGATCTTTAAAACGGATCATGACTTGCAAGATCGTATGTATAAACTCATGCCGAAAATGATCATTGCTCTATTCGTGATCTTTGGGGCAGTGAGTATTTATACACCGATGGCGCATCCTGAAATTGCGACACGTTGGTTCAGCCAACCGCAGTTGATGTATTTTAGCCCTGTACCAATTTTGGTGGTGATTTTTACATGGCTTGTTCTACGTGCATGTAAGAATCGCGCTGAATTGAGCCCATTTATCTATACTTTGGCTTTGGTTTTCCTTGCTTATACAGGCTTTATGATCAGCCTATGGCCATACATCATTCCGCCATCAATTACGATTTGGGACGCTGCAGCTCCACAAAGCAGTCAATTATTTGCTTTAATTGGTGCATTGATTTTGATTCCAATCATTTTGATCTATACAGGGCTGTCATATTGGGTATTCCGTGACAAAGTCCGTGTGGGTGATGAAGGTTATCATTAAGTTTTAAGCCAATCGGTTTGCTTAGGCGGTGTAAATAGCCTAAGCAATTTTGATACTTCATTGGCATATTGAACATAGAAATAGAGGTGACGACATTGAAATTATCTCAAACTCAATGGTTTATCGTTTTATGGCTAGGTGGTTTTCTAACACTTGCTGTGATTGCAGGATTTTTTAGGATGTTGATTCAATTGGCATATTGATTAAACATTATGATGTTCAAAAAATGAGGAACTAAGTTCCTCATTTTTTGAATGACTCACGATTATGAAGTAGAAACTTAATGAAAAAGGTAGATGAATATCCTTTTTATCTTTGATTGGCTTCTTGAACAATTTGACTTTCTGTAGCCTCTGCTGCAGCATTTGCCGCTTCAACAGCATCTTCTGCTGATTGATTTACCGCTTCACTACTTTCTTCAATTACTTCTGCTTGCTGTTCAATTTCATCAGTGGAATGTTCTATTTCTTGTTCCATATTTTCAAGCTGTTGTGCTAGATTAGAATCATCTTGCTCAGCCATTTCTATCGTATTCATCTGTTGATTTAGACTATTTTGCATAGATAGCATCCATACTGCGATTGATCCATAAGCAACGATGAAAATAGCGAGGAAAACAGCGTAGAGAGTGCCAAGCAGTTTTTCAGTTTGTTCTGTAGCACGTTGTGGTCCGTATTTATTGTCCCCATCTGTACCTTTGGCACACATGATATAGATTCCAAAAATAACATTGATCAAAGGAATTAAGAACAATAGCCATAACCAACCACTTTTGTCTAAATCATGGATACGACGGATTGAAATACAAGTAGAAATAATGGCGAAAGCAAGGATAACTGCTGAAAAGAGAAATATAACAAAATAGCCTAAGCCAGATTGAAATAATATTTCAAAGGTAAATGCACCAGACTTCAAAAAAGCAACACTAGCGATACCAGCGACGATGAAGAGGGTACATGTATAAAGCATTCCGACGATAAACATCCACGCAAGATAAGACAGTCGACTAAAACGCCCCTTGGGTGAAAATGGATTATCTTTATCCTGTGAATAAGATGATGGATTTGTTAAAGCTGCTGTAGTTTGTGTTTCTAGAGGGTTCATGATAGTTCCTGAACTTTGTTTTTATAAAGAATGTTAAAATTATCGTGCACATACTATGCAAAAAAGAGCCGATAAACAATCAAAAACAGCGTAGATTGTTGAACAATAAATAATCTTTTAAAATAGCCTAAGCAAATATTTTAAAAATTTGGTTTCTCAAATAAGCATGTCTCGAATTTTCTTTTAAATCTCGATGCCAATAAATTCCCATATTTAACATAGGCAATTCAATTGGATGTTCAAAAATATGAATATTCTCAGCAATATTTAAATGAGACAATATTTGTCTAGGAATGGTGAGCATCACTTCAGGAGATTGAGCAAGGACTTGTAGTGCAGTTGAATAATGCTGACAGCGCATAAAAATCTCTCGAACATATTGTTTTTTATTCAAATACATATCCTCTAAGAGAACCCCAGTGCGCCGTGATGAAACACCAATATGTGGTGCTGAAAAATACAATTCGCTATTCATTTCACTTTGTTGGGTACAGATGACAAACTGGTCTTGCTCTAAGTTTTGATAGAGAATCTTCTCGCCATAATTTTGTTCAAGATCAATAACAAAATCTATTTGTTGCGATGCTAAATCAGCAACAACATTTTTACGATCTAATTTACAACTTTGAAAATGAATCCCTAAATTAAGCTTTTGAAAATGTTGAATCAGTTTAGGAAAGATAATCGGTTCAATTTCATCATGTACGGCAATTTTTAAAGTCTGTACCATACTTGGATCAAACATCTGTTTTTGCTTAGAAATACTTTGAAAAGCCAAGAGTGCATCTTGCACAGGTTGATAAATTTGCTCTGCAAACGGTGTAGGCAACATTTTACTGCCAGCACGTACAAACAAATCATCTTTTAAATGTTGTCTAAGTCGTTGTAAAGCATGACTGGCTGCTGATTGGGTAATGCACAAAATTTGAGCCGCTTTAGAAATACTTTTTTGCTCATAAATCGTAATAAAAAGTGGATATAAATTAATGTCAATATGGTGAAAAATTGCCATATCGAGATGAGATTTGTTATGAATACTATTCATAGATATATATGGAATTAAATCATTTTGTTCATATTAGTTTTTCAGCTAATGTAAGTAAAGCACCAATATTTATGAAAACAGATTATTTTTTTTAATTTATTTTTTCAATCATTTGACAGGAAGAGCAGGATGTTTGAACTTTCAGCACGCGCACAGGATTTTGTAGAACGCACAAAAGCTTTTATCAAAAATGAAATCGAGCCCGTAGAAACAGAATTTTGGAATGAAGTACATCATTTGAATCAAGGTGGTGATTGGACCAAATGGCAATGGCCTGCACAACTTGAAGTATTAAAAAATAAAGCGAAAGACGCTGGGCTTTGGAACATGTTCTTGCCAGATCCAGTATTGGGGGCTGGCTTATCTGTGCAGGAATATGCCCATATCGCAGAACTTTCAGGACGCAGTTTGATTGCACCAACCGTATTTAACTGCAATGCACCTGACAGTGGCAATATGGAAGTTTTGTGGCGCTATGGTTCAGAAGCACAAAAAGAACGATGGTTGAAACCCTTATTAGCAGGAAAAATTCGCTCTGTATTTTGTATGACTGAACCAGCGGTTGCCTCATCCGATGCCACCAATATGCAAGCCACTGCTGTGGTCGATGGTGATGACATTGTTCTCAATGGTCGTAAATGGTGGTCTTCAGGTTTAGGCGATCCAAATGCAAAAATCATTATTTTTATGGCGCATACCCCAGATGAAACCAAAGACCGTCATCATCAGCATTCGATGGTTTTAGTTCCTGTGGATGCTGTTGGGGTGACGATTGAACGTATGCTCCCTGTGTTTGGTGATTATGATGCACCACATGGTCACGGTGAAATTAGCTTTGATAATGTACGTGTACCTGTAGCGAATTTTATTGGCGGTGCAGGGCAAGGTTTTGAAATTGCACAGGGGCGTTTAGGACCAGGTCGTATTCACCATTGTATGCGTTGCATTGGCGCTGCTGAAAAATCATTAGAGTTAATGATTGACCGTGGCATGAGCCGTACAGCTTTTGGTAAAGAAATTTTAAAACTCGGTGGAAACTTAGAACGCGTTGCTGAAGCACGCGTTGCAATTGACCAAGCTCGTTTATTGACCTTATATGCTGCTTATAAAATGGATACACAAGGCAATATGGCAGCACTGACAGAAATTTCAGCGATTAAAGTGGTTGCACCATCTGTGCTCGAAAAAGTGGTGGATATGGCAATCCAACTGCATGGTGGTATGGGCGTTTCACGCGATACACCATTGACAGGTTTCTTTGCACAAGCACGTTCGCTACGTTTAGCCGATGGGCCTGATGAAGTTCATAAAGGCATGATTGCAAAACTTGAACTTAAAAAACGTGGTTATGGATCACGTAAAAAATAAGCTTATTAAAGTTTGTGAATTTTAGTGAATAAAGTCCTTATTTGATTCAAGATGTTATATAAATAGAGTGATCTTTTTAAAAGTATATATTTTGCAACTAAGGGCTTTAAAAAGATGACATTTCAGACATATCTCAACCAAAGTGATGCGCGTTTGAAATGTCAGAGAATTAATTCAGGGAAAAAACATGTCGGTGATTGATGTTGGTGGAAATGTACGTGAAGGTGAGGAACTGGATATTCGTGCAGTAGGGAATTGGCTCATTGAAAATGGTTCAGAAATTTCGGGGAATGTCGAAGTCACTCAATATTCTGGTGGTGCTTCAAATTGGACTTATCGCTTAAAGTACGACAATGCTGATTTAATTTTACGCCGCCCACCGAAAGGCACAAAAGCCAAATCTGCACATGACATGGCGCGTGAATTTAATGTACAAAATTGGCTTGCACCTTATTATCCAGTGCTTCCTGAAATGGTTGCCTTATGCCAAGATGAATCAGTGATTGGTTGTGATTTCTATGTGATGAAGCGCATTGAAGGCATTATTCCTCGTGCCAAGCTACCTGCTGAATTGAATTTTAATGAAGAACAAGTTCGTGAATTGTGTATCAATGTTTTAGATAAACTAATTGAATTACATCAAGTTCCGTATCAAGGGACTAAGTTAGAACAACTCGGAAAAGGGGATGGTTATTGCCGTCGTCAAGTTGAAGGTTGGGATAGTCGTTACGAGAAAGCCCATACCATCAATGTGCCAAGTTTTAAATATGTTCGTAAATGGTTGAGTGAAAATATTCCTGCTGATTCGACCAGTTGTGTAATTCATAATGACTGGCGGTTTGATAATGTGATTCTTGATCCAAACAATCCAACTCAAGTAATTGGCGTATTGGATTGGGAAATGGCAACGATCGGTGATCCATTGATGGATTTAGGTTCTGCTTTGGCGTATTGGGTTGAAGATACCGATAACCAAATTTTCAAAGCCACTCGTCGCCAACCGACCAACTTAAAAGGGATGTTCACGCGTAAAGAAGTGGTTGATTATTATCTAGAAAAAACAGGTTTAAAACCTGAGAATTGGACATTTTACGAAGTATTTGGAATTTTCCGTTTGGCGGTAATCGCACAACAAATTTACTATCGTTATTATCATAAACAAACCGATAATCCTGCATTTAAGGATTTTTGGATTGTGATACATGCCTTACATATTCGTGCTTTGAAATTGATTGGTATGCAAAAAATTGAAGCCAATGAAGTAGCACATAAATATATTGAAAAATTTAAGGAAATATTAGGAAAATGACCACAATCTATCTGGTTCGTCATGGACAGGCATCTTTTGGTGCAGAAAGTTATGACAAACTTTCTCCCAATGGCGAATTGCAAGCCAAAATACTCGGTCAATATTTCGATAAGATTTTGAAAGAAGAACCTGATGTCGTTGCAGGTTCAATGCAACGACATCAGCAAACGGCCAATTTTGCTTTAGCGGAATGTTTTCCTGAAGCAAAAATCGTGACCGATAGTGCTTGGAATGAGTTTAATCATCAACAAGTTTTTGCGCAGTATGATCCACGTTTTAATGAACCGCATTTGCTTAAACAGGAAGTGGCTAAAGAAAGTAGTCCACGCGCATATCTCGCCAAGATTTTTGAAGGGGCGATTGAGCGCTGGACAGGTGGAGAATTTCATCATGAATATGATGAAGCTTGGCCAGATTTTAAGAATCGTGTTGAAAATGCATTACAGAATTTGTGTGATGAATTGGCAAAAACAAAGCCACGTTATGCGGTGGTATTTACTTCTGGCGGTGTCATTTCTGTGGTTGCAGGTAAGCTTTTAGAACTGAATCCAAATAAAACTTTTGCTTTAAATTGGGCGATCGCAAATACCAGTTTAACGACATTGCGTTTGGTTGGAAATGAACCGCAATTGCTCAGTTTAAATGAACATCATTTTATCAAAGCTGAAGATCCACAATTATTGACTTGGATTTAGGTTAAAGAGAGAAAAACAAACGAGAAATTCAAAGGATTAAGGGTATTGTCATGGCAAAAACGATTTTAATTACAGGTGCAAGTTCGGGTATCGGTGCAGGAATGGCACGTGAATTTGCACAAAAAGGTTATAACTTGGCGATTTGCGCACGTCGTTTAGAGCGTCTTGAAACGCTCAAACAAGAACTGGAGTCAAAATACGGCGTAAAAGTTATTGCTAAAACTTTGGACGTGACCCATTACGAACAAGTATTTCAAGTCTTTCGTGATTTTAAACAAGATTTTGGCTCGATTGATCGAATTATTGTCAATGCGGGCGTAGGTGATGGACGTCGTATTGGGAATGGTAAATTTGAAATTAACCGTGCAACGGTAGAAACCAATTTTATTTCTGCTTTAGCACAGTGCGAAGCTGCGGTGGAAATTTTCCGTGAACAAAAGTTTGGTCATCTCGTGGTGATCTCATCCATGAGTGCGATTCGTGGTATGCCAAAACATTTAACCGCTTACGGCGCAAGTAAAGCAGGTGTTGCAGCATTGGCTGAAGGTATTCGTGCGGAATTGATTGATACTAAGATTAAAGTTTCAACAATTTATCCTGGTTATATTCGTACTGAAATCAATGAAGGTGCTAAAAAACTACCTTTCGAGGTTGATGTGGAAACAGGCTCACATTTATTAGTCAAAGCCATTGAAAAACAACCTGTTAAAGCTTATGTTCCACAATGGCCATGGTTACCATTAGGTCTTGCAATGAAAGTATTGCCTTTAAAAATTGTCAATAAATTGGGCTAATTAACGAGCTAATTGATCAAAAGAAATGTGATGAGTGATAAAATATGTTTTATCACTCAATAAAAACAATAATCAAAATAAAAGGTTCAATTATATGTACGCAATTTTAGGTTTTATTGTCAGTAGTGTTTTGGTCATCATTGCGCGAGTGAGTTATTTATTTTTCTTTGATAAATCCTGTGAAATTCAACTGTGCCTTTTACAACTTTCCGAAACCCAAAAAGTGATGTATGTCGGTGTTATTTTAATCGGATCTTATAATGCACATTTGATCTCAAAGGGTAAGAAAAATTCAATATTAATTTTTGAATTTATTGGGACATTTATATTTGCTTTCGCCTTGAATTTTTTAAATTTGGGATAAACATCCTTTTTAATAGATTTTAGTCAGTAACATTTTTCGATATGCTTATACTGGTAAATATTCTTTTGAATGGTATTCAATGTTTTTAAAAATTTCTACTGTTGCTTTAATCCCTGCATTATTGATTCAAGGCTATCATGTAAAAAAGAATACGCTTCGTTTACCAGAAGCAATAGGTATTCGTTATGGAAAAGTTGGTCAAGGAAAACCATTATCTATTTTAATTTTGGGTGATTCTGCTGCGGCGGGTGTCGGTGTAGAAACACAATCAGATGCATTATTGGGTGCTGTTTTAGATGAATTAAAACAAGATTTTGAAATCAGTTATCAACTGGAAGCAAAAACAGGCGATACCACGTTACAAGTTTTAGAAAGAACTCAGTTACTTGAGAGTCATGATTTTGATGTGGTGATTACATCTGTTGGTGTTAATGATGTAACCAAATTAAGCTCACCGAAAAAATGGATTCAACAACAACAAAACTTCTATAAAGAAATTGAGAATAAATTTACACCCAAATTGGTATTGGTCACGGGTGTACCACCAATGAATCTATTTCCAGCATTACCCAATCCGCTTGGATGGCTGTTTGGACAGTATTCGAGTGAAATGAATCAAAAATTAGCGCAGTTTGTAAAAAGTAAATCTAATTATCAATTGATTCAATTTGATTTAGCCCATTTTAATGCTTTAGATTTAGACATGGCGGAGGATGGTTTTCATCCAAGTAAAGAGATTTATCAGCTTTGGGCAGGGGAATTAGCAAACAAAATAAGGGCTTATTTAAAATAGAACCTTATCGTTTTTTCACAGTTAAATCTAATCCAAAGGCGTTAAATAGTTTTAAAATAGATTGCAATGTAGGATTAGAGTCTTCTTGCTCAATTTTTTGTAAAGTTTGCGGCGCAATTTTTGTGATTTTTGACATTTCAGGTAATGTAAGCCGTAATTCAGTGCGTAAATACTTAGCGACTTGATAAATTTGCCATTCAGGATGTTGTTCAATCGTGTCTAAGACATGCTGCCTTTTTTGCATTTGCTCAATTGGGCTAAGAGATTTAAAGCGTTTATCCATTTTATAACTCGCTTAATTGTTGGCAAATATTTTCTATTCGATAATGACTATTTTTAATAATATCTTGATCAATTCCAATCTGTTGCATAAAAGCCATTAAACCGGAATAAAGAGGTAATTGCGCTTTGAACATATCGAGAAGTACTTGTTGATCTATATCACAGCTTGCTGAAACTTGTTCAATAACAGATTTCCAATTGGGTGAACCACCTTGATCTTTCAATTCCCAACGAGTTGTTCGGGCGATCCCATCGGGATGCAACCACATTGGAGCAAAGTCGTACAATGGCGTTAACTGAATAGTGCCATCAAAATTGCGTTGAATCGCAGTATTACGAGTATGGTTATCCTTATTTCCTAAAGCAACATTGGCAAGATCACGCTTTAGGTACTCAAAAATTTCAATTTCAGGATGTGTGCAACTCTCTGCAATGAGACGGCAAATCTGATTATGTGATAATTTAACACCAAATCCAGCACGTTGACTCAGTGAAGCAATACTTTCCTGCGCCAAACGAATAACTTGATCATTCTGAATAATTCGATCGAATCTAGGGATAAATAGGGTACGTCCGTGCATTTCTATATCTTGAAATACATTTAATTCAAGATACTGCGCAACTTTCATATATAAAGCTTCTTGAGATAAGATTTTCTCAAGGCGCGAATCTTGCCCGCGACTAAACTTTACCAGCCAATGTTTTTTTGCATGACTATCTTCAAGTGTATGATCGAGATAGAACAGACCATCATGCGCTTGTGTCAATAATAACTTTGGCCATTCTCCTTGAACACCAGAAGAACCACCTACAAATAAACCAAACGACGCTAATGACTCAATAAATTTTTCATCTCTGTCGGTAATTTCTTGCAGTGTAAAGCCATGAATTTTATTCGGATAATTCTTAGTGAGCCATTCATTGGCTTCCTTAATCCTCAAATTTCCAATAGGATTACTTGCACCTGCATTGAGTAATGCCCAATCAGCATGTTGTTGGGTATTTTCTGGAAAGTTAAGTTGATGTAATAGTTCTTTCCGCCCAAAACCTTGTGGTAATAAATCCATTAAAAATGCAGGCCAAGTATCACAATGAATACTTTGCACGTTTACAGGAAAGTTAAAACTTAATGCATGTGCATCTCGTTGATCCATATATGAGATGGCATATTCAAATAAATAAGATGTACGTGTTTGTGCTTCCCAACCTAAGTTTGAAGCCTCCATCAACTCTACAATTGCACAGTCTTGCCATTGTTGTTGATTAAAAATCTGTATCGTACAATAATTATTCATAATTTTATTATAGTAGATTTATATCAGAAATAAAGCATCTATTTATCTATTTTAATAAAATAATAGCTCTATGGATTGCAAATCTATTTATAGCGGTTAAGATAAGTTTTCTTCACATTTTGAATGATGAAATGTCAGATCAAATTATCGAAACCCACCCATTACAACCATTCCTACCTCAGAATGCCAAACTGTTAATGCTTGGAAGTTTTCCGCCACCTAAAACACGTTGGAAAATGGATTTCTATTATCCGAATTATCAAAATGACATGTGGCGAATTTTTGGTTTGATTTTTTTTAATAACAAAGACTATTTTTTAGATTTAACCAATAAAAACTTTAAAGAACAATTGATTCGGGACTTTTTAAATCAAAAGGGCATTGCATTTTTTGACACGGCGTATCAAGTGATCCGTTTAAAAGGAAATGCATCTGATAAATTTCTACAGATTGAAACACCGACAAATCTAAAATTACTTTTAGATCAAATGCCTGAATGCCATAGCATCATGACTACGGGGGATAAAGCGACAGATACTTTAATGCTTTCAATGCCAGATGGAACTGAAAAACCACAAATCGGGCATTCAGTACAAACAGTATTTGATGATCGTGCGGTGACTTTATTTCGTATGCCATCATCATCACGTGCTTATCCACTGGCTTTAGATAAAAAAGCCGAAGCTTATAATAGCTTATTTAAAGAAATAGGCTTACTTTAAGTAAGTTTTAATCAGTAATTTAGATTAAGCATATTTTTTTGCAATAGTGACACATACAACCACTGCAAAACATACAACAATCATCGCTAGACTAATTTTTTCACCCAATAAAAGTGCGGATAACATTAAACCGATAAAGGGTTGTACCAATTGAATTTGTCCCACTTGAGCAATACCACCAAGTGCTAAACCTTTGTACCAAAAAACAAAACCAATGAGCATGCTAAAAAGTGATACGTAAATAAGCCCAGCAATTTCAGCGAGATGAATATGGTCAAAATTTTCAGGAAAATAATAAACACTCATAATGAGCATCAAGGGTAAAGCGATAACCAAAGCCCAACAAATCACTTGCCAACCGCCGAGTTCTCTTGAGAGTTTTCCACCTTCCGCATAACCCAAACCACAAGTGATAATTGCAACAAACATATATAAATCACCTGAACTCAATTTTAGATGCTGATTTTCATAAAACATGTAAGCGACAACAATCGTGCTACCAATCAAAGCAAACAACCAAAAGGGTAAAGATGGTTTTTCACCGCCACGCAACACTGCAAATATTGCTGTAGATAGTGGTAATAAACCCACAAATACAATTGCATGTGCTGAAGTCACCGTTTGTAGAGCCAGTGCTGTAAATAGCGGAAAGCCGATGACTACACCAAAAGCAACAATAATCAATGATTTGAACTGAAGCCTATTTGGCTTGATTTGCTTAAAAGCATATAAACAAAGCAATGCGATCATACCTGCAATCGCTGCACGCGCAGTGGTGAGAAATTCTGGGTTAAAACCCATCACGGCGATACGTGTCGCAGGCAGTGAACCTGCAAAAATGGTTACGCCAATAAAACCATTGATCCAGCCAATATTTGACTTATTCATTTTTTATTACTCAGTGGAGTTAAAATGATTTAACTGCACTGGCAAATAAATGAATAGATACACTACAATACAGTTTTAAATAACTGTTATGTATTTTAAAGCAGTACAATTTAGGTTTTAGGCAAATTTAATTGGAAGGTATGTCATGGCAAAAACAAAAATAGATCAAACCATGCAAATAATTCGAGATCAAATTGCCAATAAAAGTTTGATTGTAGGTTCACGCTTACCCTCAGTACGCCAATTTGCGATACGTTTAAACTGCTCAGTTTCGACCGTGGTTGAAGCTTATGCAAGATTAGTGGCGGAAGGTGTTTTAGAATCTCGTTTAGGCTCTGGCTACTATGTATTGGGTAAGACAAAAACATTTACCATTGTCGAAACAGAAGTGCAGTATCAACGTGAAGTAGATCCTTTATGGATTTCAAGACAATCTTTAGATGCAAAGTCAGATGTGCTTAAACCTGGATGTGGTTGGTTACCCAGTAATTGGATGCCTGAGCAGTCTATTCGTAAAGCATTAAAACAAGTTGCGAAATCTGAAAATATACCCTTAACAGACTATGCAACACCGCATGGGCATTTAGAATTACGTCAATTGATCGCTAGGAAAAAAGAGGCTCTTGATTTAAAAACTCAACTGAACCAAATTTTTATTACGGATTCTGCAACACAATCGATAGACCTTATTTTTAGGCACTTACTACAAGCAGGTGATGTAATTCTGATTGATGATCCTTGTTATTTTAACTTTAGAGCATTAATTCAAGCGCATCATTTAAAAGCTGTGCCAATTCCATTTACTGCTAATGGTCCAGATGTTGAAAAGTTTGAACAAGCTTTAACACTTAAACCTAAAATTTATTTAACGAATTCAGGGATTCATAATCCAACAGGCACTTCGATTTCATTACAAACGGTTTATCAAATTTCAAAATTGGTTGAACAAGCCAATATGCTAATCGTCGAAGATGAAATTTTTTCAGATTTTGAATACACACCAGCGCCACGTTATGCAGCTTTAGCGGGTTTAAAGCATGTCATTCAAATTGGTAGTTTTACCAAAACACTTTCAGCAGCCGTCCGCTGTGGCTATATCATTGCCGAGTCAAAACTGATTGATCAACTCATTGATTTGAGAATTGCGACCAATTTTAGCAATAGCCATTTGAATGCAGAGATTGTTTATCAAGCCTTGATTGATGGAAGTTATCCAAAGCATTTAGACTGGCTCAAAAAACAACTTAATAAAGCCATGAATGATACGATTCAAAAACTCGCTCTTTTAGATATTCATCCATTAAATGTTCCGACTGCTGGAATTTTTTTATGGTGTAAATTGCCGATAGGAATTCAAGCAGCCGAGTTATCCAAATTATGTCTTAAAAGCGATGTAATTTTGGCACCAGGAAATTCATTTAGCCAAGCTGAAAACGCAGGGCAATATATGAGATTTAATGTCGCACAATGTATTGATAAAAAAGTTTTTGATGTACTTGATCAGGCAATACAGCAATTAAAACTTAGTTATTCAACATCACAAATTCAGTCTGTGGTTTCAAAGTAATTAAATGATATGACTTTAATATTGAATCATTTATCCATCATATTCGACATAATCCCACAGGTTTAAACGTGATTTAATTTCTTTACGTATATTTGGAATCAGCGGTAATAATGTGCCATCAATCCATAAGCTGAGTGCTTGAGTATTGATTTTATTGTTATCTGCATCAACCAGTTGAGCGCCTTTTATCATCAATAAGGTTTCTTCAGGAGTTGTCGTTTCAATCCCTTTAAACAACACTTGTAATTCATGACCTGTATCTAAAATGAGCCATTCCAATTCGATTTGAATGTTTTCATCAGATTTGAGTACAGCTTGACCCTGCAAAATATCTTGATCTGCTAAGCAATCATATTCCACACGAACTTTACTGAGATGCCAGTGTTGACCTTTTAAATCATCTAATGTTTTACGGGGCGTTAAAATATCTTCAAGATTGAACTGTTTACTTAAATCAAAAAATTGCATGTAGGGAGAAACTTAAACAAATAAAAGAGGAGCAAAAGAATAGGACGGCATAATAAAACATTTACAAAGTTGAGTAAAACGATTCACCTTATTGATTCAAAATATGTATAAACAGGAAGCGAATAATGATCGTAAGATTCAACTTATCTTGAAGAAAATAAATGTAGGATCAAGTTATGGATGTAAAAGAAGTACCAAGTCCGATTGATTTAAAGAATCCGCAAGATGCTTTAGTGTGGGCAAATGAAGTCAATGAGAAACGACCGTGGCGTTATGAATTCTTTGACTATTATGTCGATTTTGCAAAAAAGATCAGTCAAAAAATGAATAATGAAAATAGGGCAATCCATTTGCTTGAAATTGGTTCAGGACCTGGATTTTTAGCCAAACATTTATTAACTCAGTGTGGTGATATTCAATACACAGCAGCTGACTTTTCAGAAACTATGCATGCACTTTCTAAAAGCAAGTTATCAGCCAATGAGTTACAGAGAACTGAATATATTCTTTGTGATTTTAAAACAGCTGAATGGAGAGCGCGGTTAGCTCAATATGATGTGGTGATTATTCATCAAGCTTTACACGAACTGAGACATAAGCATTATGCAACTCAATTTCATCAAGAGGTGAAATCACTTTTGAAACCGCAAGCTGTGTATTTTGTTTGTGACCATATCTTTGCACCAGACGCGATGAAAAATAACGAACTTTATATGTCTCAACATGAACATTTTCAGGCATTAAAGAATGCGGGATTCAATGATGTAGCTTTAGTTAAAGAAATTAAAGGCTTATGTTTATTTGAATGTTATGTATAGTCATTTTTATGAGTAAGTTTAATGTAATGACATTCATATTACATGTACTAGCTCAGACCTGATCTGACAGTTACCCATTTTTTAATGGTGACTGTCAGTTTAAATTTGAGCTAAATTCTTCTCAGCCCAAATTCGTTTTCCATCAAGTAATGTTTCAAATGGTGTTCGACCATTGCACATTTTGCCCTGATGGGTTCGTTCAGTATTATAAAACTTTAACCATTCGTCTAGGTCTATTTGTAAGTCTTCCAATGAACTATAAAGTTTCTTCCTGAAAGTGATTTGATAAAACTCCTGTAAAATTGTCTTATGAAAGCGTTCACATATACCATTGGTTTGTGGAGATGCAGCTTTCGTCTTTGTATGGTCTATATCATTGACTGCTAAATATAATTCATAATCATGATGTTCTATCTTTCCGCAATATTCAGTTCCTCTATCTGTTAGGATACGTAGCATTGGTAAGTCTTGTGATTGATAAAAAGGCAGTACACGATCATTCAATAAATCAGCACAAGTAATCGGTGTTTTAGTTGTATAGAGTTTACAGTGTACAACTTTGCTATAGGTATCAATAAAAGTCTGTTGATAAATACGACCAACGCCTTTTAAATTTCCAACATAGAAAGTGTCTTGTGAGCCTAAATAGCCTGGATGAGCTGTTTCAATTTCACCACATGCAACATCGTCTTCATGTTTACGTTCTAATGCGGCTATTTGCTGATCATTCAGCTGAATACCTTCTTGAGCAACTTTCGCTTCTAATGCTTTGAGCCTTTTCTTAAAGTTCTCTAGATCATGGCGAAGCCATATAGATCGAACTCCACTACCTGATACAAATATGCCTTGTTTACGTAGTTCATTGCTTGTTCTGTGTTGTCCATATGCAGGGTATTGAATGGCATAATCCATAACAGCCTTTTCAATATGATCATCGACTCGATTTTTTAAATTAGGTACACGCTTGGATTTATTGATCAAAGCATCCATATCACCTGATTCGGTGAGTTCTTGATAGCGATAAAATGTATCTCTAGATACACCCATCACTTTACAAGCTCTGGAAACATTTGGAAGTTCTTCAGCTAAATTGAGTAAGCCTACTTTGTGTTTAATGATTTGATTGTTAGTATGCATCATAGAAAGTTACCTTTGTTTTGTTAAGATTCGACACCTTTATCAAAACGGGTAACTTTCTCTTTTTCAAGACCTGTGTCAGATCAAGTCGGAACTAATACATATTACATCATCCATTCAATGGGTAAATATGACACACTATACATCATGAATCTTTGGAATCTTGTTGTTTCAGGATCAACTTTATATTCAACGACTTTTCCATCTGAACGATGATCTCGCCAAATGATTTGCCCTTTGGGATCAAGTTTAAGTTCATAAGCAACCGTCAACAACGTACGATCTAATAAATGCGAAATCTGTTCTTGTAATGGGTCGGATTCAACAACCAAACCCACCTCAGTATTGATATTGAAAGATCTTGGGTCGAGATTAAATGAACCAATAAAAACTTTATTATCTATTTCTATAAATTTCGCATGTAAGCTCGATTTATTTTTCCCTTTCTTGGGAATCACATTACCCGTAACAACTTCATACCAAGTACGGCGCTTACGCTCTATATAAGGCTTAAATTCATAAAGCTTTGCACCGCCTTTAAGTAGATCCACACGATATTTTTGATAAAAAGCATGTACCAAAGCAACATCATTTGCCACAAAAGAATTGGTTAATATTCTGACATTTACATTCTGTTTGGGAAATTGATTGATAAAATTTACCCCGTTTTTTGTCGGGACAAAATAAGCAGCAATCAAGTCCATTTCTTCTTTAGGATCGCCAAGATGTTCTCGAATTTGATGAGAAATCAATTCACTTCCTTGGGCATGCCCTAAACTTTTCTTTGGTGAATCTGCAAGAAACTCTGCTTTTGCCCAACTGACTTTATTTTGATTCAATTCATTCGCAAGTTCTTTTTGTTCAAGATCAACTTTTTCATCGGTCGCTTTGTCTTTCTGTTCTAATTGTTCAAAATGACCACGTAATCGCAGAAGGTCTTGTGTTGTACCTTTCGGAATAAATTGTTCAACTGGATAACTTAGTTCAAAGTTCCAAAAATCTGTAAAAACCTCATTGGCACGATGCACTGCATGACCAAAAAATAAAATATCCATATCAGTAAATTGAAAAGATTCACTGGCATCAAAATATTCGCTACTGATATTACGCCCACCTGTCACAGCAATCGCACCATCGGCAATAATCAATTTATTATGCATACGATGGTTAACTTGATTCATACGGAGCAAATAATCCATCACACGGAATTTTCGATATTTATAAGGGTTATAGAGTTTGATCGAAATATTGGGATGGCTGAGTAATGCACTTAGTTGATCATCAATTTTAGTACCATTTTGATCATCGATCAGCAGTCTGACTTTAACACCGCGATCAGCCGCTTTAAGTAATTCATGCAACATAAGATTGCCAATAAAATCATCAGCCCAAATATAGTATTGCAAATCAAGATTATGTTTAGCTTTACGAATTAAGTGAATACGAGATGCAATACTCTGATAGGCATCATTCATAGCAAGATATGCAGTTAGCCCTTGAGTAAGCATATTTTTTACTTGTGGTTCATTGATCCATTGTTCTGGATGTTCTGCAATTTGTTGTACTTCTGTTGATTGATTCATAGGTAGGCTACATCCAGAAATGATAAATGTGCATAGCATTATTACGAGTGTAGGCTTCAAATAATTCATTTTTTTGAAATGAGTACTTTAAAATATACTAAATCATATCATCTCGTTAATGGTTGAATCTGTAAAGCAAAAAAGGTTAATGTAGTCCAACTGTTAAAAAGCAAACTCATTAGGATATTGAGCTATGAAATCACGTGCTGCTGTTGCATTTGGTCCAGGGAAACCTTTAGAAATTGTAGAACTTGATGTCGCTCCACCTCAAAAAGGTGAAGTCCTTGTAAAAATCACCCACACAGGCGTATGTCATACGGATGCTTTTACTTTATCTGGTGATGATCCTGAGGGTGTATTTCCAGCAGTACTAGGACACGAAGGTGCAGGAATTGTGGTTGAAGTGGGTGAGGGTGTCACTTCAGTTCAACCAGGCGATCACGTGATTCCTTTATATACTGCTGAATGTGGTGAATGTTTATTCTGTAAATCTGGTAAAACCAACTTGTGTACATCTGTACGTGCAACACAAGGCAAAGGTGTAATGCCAGATGGCACAACACGTTTTTCATACAATGGTGAACCGATTTACCACTACATGGGCTGTTCAACATTTAGTGAATATACCGTCGTTGCAGAAGTGTCTTTGGCAAAAATTAATCCTGAAGCGAATCCTGAACATGTCTGCTTATTGGGTTGCGGTGTAACTACAGGTATTGGTGCTGTTCACAATACTGCTAAAGTTCAGGAAGGTGATTCTGTCGCAGTATTTGGTTTAGGCGGAATCGGTTTGGCTGTTGTTCAAGGCGCTCGCCAAGCAAAGGCAGGACGCATCATCGTCATCGACACTAACCCAGATAAATTTGAACTTGCCAAAGAATTTGGTGCGACTGATTTCTTAAATCCAAAAGATTATGATCAACCAATCCAACAAGTCATTGTAGAAATGACAGGCTGGGGCGTAGACCATTCATTTGAATGTATTGGAAATACCAATGTCATGCGTTCGGCACTTGAGTGTGCGCACCGTGGTTGGGGACAATCTGTGATTATTGGTGTTGCTGGTGCAGGACAAGAAATTTCAACTCGTCCATTCCAATTGGTCACAGGTCGTAAGTGGATGGGAACTGCATTTGGTGGCGTGAAAGGACGTACACAACTTCCAGGTATGGTTGAAGATGCCATGAAAGGTGATATTCAACTTGCGCCATTTGTCACTCATACTATGAGCCTCGATAAAATCAATGAAGCTTTTGATTTAATGCATGAAGGCAAATCAATTCGTACTGTGATTCACTTCTAATTTTTAAAACGATATAAAGCCAGTGTTTAGTTTTTCTGCACTGGTTTTAATCGCAAGAATATGAGTTTTATATATAAATTTTACGATTCAGAATATTTTTGTTATGGTGTAGTTGATACAATTTTTGGGGATACAAATTATGATTAAAAAAATTGCACTTTTAGGTTGTATGGCTTTTGCTGTTTCTGCTTGTTCATCTGTACCATCAAGTGAGCCAACAAACTCAACACCAAGTAAACCGACAGAATGTGTTGCAGCAGAGGCTGCGAAACTTGTTGGCCAAAATGATTTATCAGAAGCTAAAATTAAACAATTGACCAAAGCGACTATTGTTCGTAAGTTAGCGCCAAATCAACCAATGACGATGGACTATCGTATTGAACGTGTTACGGTTACTGTAGATCCTGCAACGAAAAAAATTACTAATGCTTCATGTGGTTAATTTAAAAGTAGTGAATTTAGAACATCACGTATAGCACGAGAATGAAAGATGATTGAATCAAGTATTCAATCATCTTTTTATATGCTTTTACAGCATTTTATACTCTCTGCTGATTCCACATTGCTCAACAAAATATTCATCATGTGAAACTAGAATTATTGCACCTTGAAATTGTTGAATGGCTTGAGCCAACAGTTGTTTGGACTCCAAATCTAAATGATTTTCAGGTTCATCCAACAGCAATAAATCAATATTTTCCTGACTATGACTGATTGCCAATAACGCAACTTTCAGTTTTTCACCACCACTCAGTTGTGCCAATTTGAGCAATGATTTTTCACGACGAATTCGTAATTGTCCAAGTAAATTTCGCCATTCAACTTCTAGTAAAGTCGAATTAAAATGCGCTAAATTTTCCAGAACAGAAAGCTCATCATTCAATAAGCTAAAATTCTGATCCAAATACAGCACATTTCCGGAGATGTAAATTTCTGGTGAAACTTCAAAATTATTTACGTGCTGAACAATGTGCTTAAGCAAAGTTGATTTACCAATCCCATTCGCACCTTTAAGATGAATTTTTTCACCCGCTTGAAGCGAAAGTTTTATCTTTTGTTGCGAAGCGTAGGGCAATTTCAAATCATTAATTCTTAAAATTTCACCATGTTTAGTCGTTTTAAATTGAAAATCAAACTTTTGTGGCTTGATTTTTTCTAAGCGACTTTTCTTTTCCGAAAGTTGAGCTTGGCTATCTTCATGCTGTCTGATCTGTTGATTTTTTAATTTCCCAAGACTTTGACTGGCTTGTTCTTTATTAAAATCGAGTAAGATTTTTGCTTGAGAATTTGAGTCACGTAATTGATTGCCTTTACGTTGACGCTTTTGAGCTTTCATCAAACTTTCATGTTGTTGCTGTTTCAGGTGTTGAATATCACGTTTCTCTTGCTCAACAGATTTACTTAAAGCATTCAATTGTTGCTGATGTTGCACAGCATATACTTCATAGTTTCCAGTGATCTGCTGCAAACCCAACTCACTCAAAGCATAAATATACTCAACTTCGTTCAATAATCTCTGATCATGACTAATCACACAGACACCTGCTTTATGTGCATGAATAGATTGAATAAGCCATTGCCTTGATTCCATATCTAAATGGTTACTTGGTTCATCTAAAAGCAGATAATATTCTTGCTTTAAAAATAAGCGACATAATGCTAGCTTAGTTTTTTGACCCTCACTCAGTTGCTGAATTGGAAATTTTAAATCGGTCGGTAAATTGGCATTGGACAATATCTGCTGCCACTGTTGTGGTGCATCCCAATGATTTTCAACCAAATCAAAATCTGAAAAGTTTGCAGTATTATTTTCTATACGTTGAAAAGCATCATATAAAACATCTACTTCTAAGGCTTGAGCGATATTTTCTGCATTTAGTCTTTGAATTTGCGCTAAATATTCATGTGGCATATTCCACGACACTTGTCCTGAATAAGGAATTTCAGCTTGTGATGGAGAATTTAAAATTTTAAAAAGTAATGATTTACCTAAACCATTACGACCGATCAAAGCTGAAGTTTTCCCCGCATGCAGCACAAAATTCAATTGTTCAAACATACTTTGAGTAGGGAAAGCTAAACTTAGATTTGAAACGATACACGCTTGTTGAGTCATATACACGCATCCTTATAAAAAACAGGATGTGCAAAATAGTAAAATGAATGCCGTAAATAACAAAAGTTTAAAGATATTTTTGTAGAGCATGAGTAAGCAAAGCATAAAGTGTGGTCTATTTTACACATCAAAAAAGAACAAATAATTTGATGGGAAAATGACTTACTTCATTGGCGTTACTCTTTTATATGAGGAGGGAATATTTAGTATTGTATAAAATCAACTCAATTTGTCAATAAAATTGCGCAAGATGACTTTTGATTTTATGAATAAAAAACCCAAGTGAACTTGGGTCTTTTGAAATTTATTGATCAATGATTAAGATGTCGCTTTAATCACTTCTGCAACAGAATCAGCCACATAATCAATATTTTTAAGATTTAAGCCAGCAGCACACATACGACCACTACGCACTAAGTAAATTGCATATTTATCTTTCAAAATATCCACTTGCTCAGCAGTTAGACCTGTATAGCTGAACATGCCTTGTTGTGCGGTTAAATAATCAAAATTACGCTCAGGTAAAGCAGCTGATAATTTAGCTTTAAACAACTCACGCATCTGAATAATACGCTCACGCATTTCTTTTAATTCAGCATGCCATTGTTCAGTCAAATCTGCATTGTTCAATACATTATCAACAACTAAAGCACCTGTGGTAGGTGGGCTAGAGTAGATACGGCGCACAGTTGCTTTTAATTGACCTAAAACTTTTTGCGCAGTTTCTTTATCATCACAAATGAATGACAAACCACCGACACGCTCACCATAAAGCGAGAAGATTTTAGAGAATGAATTGCTGACAATAAAGTTCATGCCTGATTGGTCTAAAGCACGAATTGCATACGCATCTTCTTCTAAACCTTGACCAAAACCTTGATAAGCAATATCCAAGAAAGGAATCAAGTCACGTGCTTTTAATACCTCAATCACACGATCCCATTCAGCAGGCGTTAAATCTGCACCTGTTGGGTTATGACAACAAGGGTGGAGCAGTACAATACCTTTTGCTGGAATTGTTTTTAAATCCGCAAGCATACCTTCAATATCTACGCCATTGGTCGCTGAATCGAAATAACGGTAAAAATGCGAGTTCACACCTGCACCATTAAAGATCGCAATATGGTTTTCCCAAGTTGGTTGGCTTACCCAAACATCTGATTCAGGGAAATATTTTTTAAGAAAATCAGCACCAACTTTCAGCGCACCAGAACCACCTAAAGTTTGAATCGTGACTGCACGACCATCTTTACGCGCTTGGCTATTTTCACCTAAAACTAACTTTTGGGTCGCTTCGTTATAAGACTTTGAACCATCCATAGGTAAATAAAGTTTTACTTTATCATTTGTTGGTTCGATATTTTTTAAAGCAGCACGGACTGAGTTTAACTGAGGAACGATCGTATCCTCATTATAATAAAGACCAATACTTAAATTTACTTTATTGGTTCGTTCATCCTTACCATAAGCTTCCATCAGGGACAGGATTGGATCACCTGCATAAGGATCTACATGTTGAAACATGGTTCAAAGTCCTAAATCAAACGAAGTTATTGAGCCTTGATCATATATGTATTTTAAAGGTTCACTCAACAGCAGATTGAAGAATAATTTGAATAATTCATTCAACTTTAGCTTATATAAAGCCGCTGAGTCCTGAACTTAGCGCTTAAAACTATAAGTGAGAAGGGAGAAACGATAAAACGGAGCGGGAACTCCGTTTTAACAGGTAAATTTAACTTATTTCAATGCACTTATTTTGTAGGTTGAATATCAAATTCAAAGGTCCATGTGGTTGCACTAGCATTATTGGTTGGATCTGCATAGGCAATGGATTTTAAATGCATGCGTGCATAGCTATTGCCTTTATTACCACGAATCATACTTGCACCATTTGGATTCGCGCCTAATACATGTTGAGCTTGTAATCCATCTGCTTGAGCTGATGCCAGTGTTGGATAATAGTAATACCATCCATAACTCAATTTACTTGGATAAGTACCTTGGAAACTCGGATTTAATACCGAAGTTACAGTATTTGAACCCCATTTAAACCCTTTTGCTGAAACTGCATTTTGTAAATCAGTTAATGTTGCTGTTACAGCATTGGTATCTTTAAATTTTTCTAAGATCACTTTACCATTTACATCATAGAAACCAGCAGGTTGTGATGCGACAGTAGCACCAATATCACTATTTAATTGTACATTATAGCGGTTAAAGGCAATTTGCCATGTACCAGTGCTATTGTTGCTGACTTGTCCAGTGATTAAATTGACATAAGTCCAACCTTGAGTTGCATCAACAGATAAGGTTTTAACATTATTATCCAGTGTATTTAAATAGCGTAAAGTGATATTCCCAGAAGCTGTCCCTTTATAATAATCGACAATTTGCAAGGCAAAAACTGGTTTGTCCGTTGTGCCAATCGTATCGATTTTACTCTTATCAGTAGTGAGTAAATAAGTCTTAAAGTTTGGTGACATACGGTGATCACCAAATAAATCATATTCAAAGAAACTATTGAAACCACCATTTGTGGTATCCATAAAGGCATTACTATAGCTATCTACCAACCAAGCCGCACTTGGTAAACTTCCTTTTTGTGTTGCGTCTAATTCTTTTGAAAGGGTATCCCATTGTCCATCAAACGGTGAATATAATGCACCTCCTTGTCCTGAACCACTGACACCACTGTTGGTAAATAGCATCGGTGTACGTGTACCCATTGCAAATTTAAGATCCCAATCTGTACCTTCACAAGTAATTTGAGCTTGGGTATCAATATCATAGCAATATGAACTATTTGAAGCAGGCTGAATAACCCATTCCTTGTTTTTGATGGTGAATAAATCTGTATTGGTTACAGGTGGAGTCGTCGTTGAACCGCCAGTGCTACTATCGCCACCGCCTCCACCGCAAGCAGTCAGCAAAAGTCCCAACGTTGAAACGGCAAAAAGTCGAGTTAAATTCGTATTTAACATGAGTGTGAATAATCCTTTTGTTGATTAAGTCTATGACTGAATTGATGATTTAGATTGATCACTAAATTGATCGTAAATAAAGGGTTATGAAGCTTTTTTATTCCAATTAAAACGTAAGCCCATATAGCTATATCGTCCTGAAATCGGGCGATAATCGAATAAAGCAGAGAAATCACGTTGTTCATTAAAAATATTGTCCATACCAACAAAGGCACTGACATAAGGGGAAATTTTGTAGTCCAGTTGACTATCTAAGGTGAACCAATCTGGTGATGAATATTGATTGGCACTGTCACCATATTCTTTGCTTTGATAACGCGCACGCAGGGTCACATCCAATTGATCATTAACGGAATAATTACTGCCTAAACGTGCAATGTGCTTAGGACGGCGCGTCAAATCTAAACTTGTAGTTTTATCGGTTGCTTCTGCATAAGTATATGAACCGTTTAAAGCCAAATAGGGCGTGATATTCCATTGTGCAGATGTTTCAAAACCTTTAGTTTCAGCCTTTGCAACATTGCTATATGAATATTGCGTAATGCCATTCGATACCATGGCATTGTCATAATCAGTCTGAATTAGATCTTTGAGGTCATTCCAAAATAGATTGAAATCAGCGTTCCAAAGCTCATTTTTAACTAGACTTAAACCCAATTGATAACTATCTGAAGATTCAGGTTTTAAATTTGGATTACCAATGACGATATAACCTAAATGACTATGATCAAATGAATAAAAGCGTTCTTTTAAGTTTGGTACACGATAGCCCTGACCATAACTCAATCTTAAATCTGCAAATAGATCATTCTCTTGATAAAAACGATATTTTGTACTGAATTTAAATGCATTGTGATCACCAAAATCTTGGTCATCTTGGAAACGCCAACCGAAGACTGCATCTATTTTGTCCGTCAGTGCAGCATCATTTTGGAGATAAAATTCATGGCGATCGCGTGAAACTTTGCCACCTTGCATTTCAAATTTGCCATTATTGCTTTGTTCTAATTGTTCTTCGTGCCAGTCATAGCCCAATTGCCAGTTTTGTTTAAGCCATGTCGGTAATGAAACTTGCGAACTAAAATGGTTATTTTCTTGATTTGAGTTTCGTAAAGCCGATAAATATCCATCAGTTGTTTGCGTCGATGTGGTGTCATAAGTTTCATGTACTGCTTTGACATCGAAAGCAATTTGATTGGCAGTTTTATATTGACCACCAGCACTGAAACGTTGACGTTCAATATCTTCAACTTTGGCTTGTTCACGATTGGATGGGGAAATAAACACTAAACTCCGTTGATGATCTTTTTCTTGATAATCATTGAAATCTGCCCATATCGAGAACTGATCTGAAGGTTGCCACGCACCATATAAAGCATATTGTTGGCGTTTTTGAATATCGCCCTGTAAGGGATAATTGTCAGGATTTACTGCAAAACCGTCACTTTTAAATTGGTCTGCAATCAAACGTCCTTGAAAACTGCCTTGTTTTGCTTCGAGTTGGACTTTTTCATGATGATTATTAATCGAAACTGATTTTCCATTAGCATTCTGTTTACCATAAGAACCAATATCTACTTGCCCAGAAGCTGAAAAACCATCACTGACTTTTTTGGTAATGATGTTGATTACACCGCCCATTGCAGAAGAACCGTATTGTGCTGAAGCTGCGCCTTTGACCACTTCAATATGATCTATACCTGACACTAAATATTGATCTAAATCAACAGTAGAACTGGTACTTGCTGCCAAAGGAAGCCCATCAATCAGCACCAAAACTTGATCACTGGTTAAGCCTTGCAGAGAAATTTCATAACCTGATTTTCCATGAATTTCACGTAACAGAATACCCGGAATATTTTCTAAAGCATCCTTTAGGGTAATGGCATTGGTACGAATCAATTCTTGCTCATCCACAATCTCAGTACGAATTGGGCTATCGACCAATTTCTTTTCTGAACGTGTGGCTGTGACGACGATGGTATTTAATTTTACTGATTCTTCTGTTGCCATCTCAGCAAAAGCTGATTGATGGATGGTGCATCCATTTGCAAAAAGGCTAAGAAGCAAAAGATTACGTTTGAAATGTAGCGGGTAGAGGGAGCAGATATTCACGTTAAAATTTCATCAATGAAAATAATTATCATTTATAAATAGTAATCATTATCTTTATTATTTACAATACCCTCGATTTTTATTTCAAAAAAGCAACTTGTTCTCCACAAAAGAACAGTGCAACTGAAATAAATGCGTGTTTTATTACAATATGGATTTGTTTTTATGAATTTACGTTTTATACCTACTTTACTGACGTTAATCGTACTCGGGGGGACGAGTGTGCATGCTCAAGAAAAAACAGTAATCACAACTCAGCCTACTACACAACAGCAAGATTTCATTCAGAATTTAAGTCAAGCTCAAGCGCACCAAGCGATTTTAAAAATGGTGGGCGAGTACCAAGTAACATTCCGTTTTGAGGAAATTTATTCGGTAAAAAATGGCTATGATATTTTGCCACCAGACATTTCTAAAGGTTTTGAAACTGTTTTTGTGATTGAAGACACGCCGAATAAAGTATCTCTACAACATTTGCTTTTAGCGGGTGAGCATGTCGTTAAACATTGGCGTCAAGACTGGGAATATGAACCAACCAGTATGTGGAGCTATGTGGGGAATTATCAGTGGAAAAAAGTTCAACTGACTAAAGAGCAAAGTAAAGGTAAATGGTTACAAACCGTATGGCAAGTTGATGATTCTCCACGTTATGCAGCTTTAGGCGATTGGACAAGTGATCATGGTATAGAAGCTTGGACTTCTGCGGAAACTTATCGTCCTTTACCGCGTCGTGAGCTGACTACACGTGATGATTATGACATTATTTCAGGCATCAACCGCCAAGCGATCACCGCTGATGGTTGGGTACATGAGCAAAATAACATTAAGTTTGATACAAAGACTCAAAAGCCTTTAGCACGTGAACTTGGCTTGAACCAATACGAGCGTGTCAGCAAAACTGACTTTAAACCTGCGTATGAATATTGGGAAAAAAATAAAGCATACTGGGCAGAAGTTCGTGCTGCTTGGGATAAAGCGTTCCAACAAAATGAAACTTTAGGTTTGAAATTCACGCGTCAAAAAGATGATGATAAAAAAGCGCATTACATTCAGTTTATGAATCAAGCCAAAGAGTTTGCAGATAAAAAAGCAACTAAACAGCAAATGGATGAAAAGATTAAGAAACTTCTCAATCAAGAGTTGACTGTGGGTCAGTTGAAATAATTTAAATCCTCCCTCTTGCGGAAAATGTTCCTCACCTTTTCCAAAGGAGGGGATTTTTCATTACTAAAATATTTTTAGTTTGGATTAGTTCCCCCTCTTTATTAAAGAGGGGTTAGGGGAGATTTTAGGTACTTCTTCGCCAATTTTGTTTAATTGATCAACTTTAGGTTATAGTTTCATCTTATACAAAAAATAATTCATCATTTTATATACATAAAAGCATTGTTCATCTAGCAACTTCTTGTCATCATTGAATAAAGTTTAAATTTCCCAATGGATGGTTTGTTCATGCTCCTCAATTATCAATTTGATTGTATTGAATCTACAGTTGAAACCCAAACTTTGGTTCTGATTCATGGTTTATTTGGTAGTTTGAGTAATTTGGGCATTATTACACGTGCTTTTCAGGGTAAATTCAATATTTTACAAATAGATGTGCGTAATCATGGGCATTCAGGTCATTCTGATGAGATGAATTATAATTTGATGGCGAATGATGTTTTAGAAACCATTGATCATTTAAATATTCAAAATTTCATTGTGATTGGTCACTCGATGGGTGGAAAAATTGCCATGAAATTGGCTAATTTAATGCAACACACAGCTTCAGATCGCTTAGAAAAATTAATCGTTTTAGATATGACGCCTTTTGCTTATCAAGAAAATCACCATGATCAAATCTTTAAGGCTTTATTTGCTGTTGAAGAAGCACAAGTTGAATCTCGTAAAGAAGCGACTGAAATCATGCGTCAGTTTTTAAATGAAGAAATGGTGATTCAGTTCTTGTTGAAATCATGGAATAAAGGACAGTGGTTGTTTAATGTGAAGGCACTTTATCATCATTATGCTGATATTTTGAGTTGGGATATTCAGCCTGAAAATGCTGTGCCAACTTTATTTATTAAAGGTGGAAATTCACCTTATCTTTCTAAGCCTGAGCATTTTGAAGCGGTCAATACACAGTTTAGCAATCTTCAAATTGAAACCGTTGAGGGCGTAGGGCATTGGTTACATGCGGAGAAGCCAGCGGAAGTGAATGGGTTGATTAAGGGTTTTATTGGATAATAAAATTTTAAAAACCTCATCTTTTGAAAGGTGAGGTTTTAAATCATCTTGATGCACGTGACTGTATGCATTTTTCGTCAAGGATGAGTTAATGGTCGCCACCGAAAGGTGGCTATTTATAAGGTTGCTGCCATTAAAGTATCGTATGAAATATTAAGATTGTGATGTAACTGTTTCATCATGCGTAAACTTAAACCGCGTTTACGATTTAATACCTCTGATACTCGACTTTGCCCACCTAGATATGGTTCTAAATCTTTTGGGGTCATATTTCGTTCTATCATTCGACACTTGATTGCTTCGATTGGGTCGGGTTGAGCAATTGGATAATGTTTGTTCTCGTAAGCTTCGATGAGTGTAACAAGCACTTCTCGTTCGTCTGCTTCGGGTGTACCATTTTCAGCTTGGAATATACTTTCTAAACGAATAAATGTTGCTGTTAAATCATCATCATTACGAATGGGCTTAATATTCATTTACTGTCTCCACATCTATTTTATCGTATTGGGTATGAGTACCTATGAATTTAACCCATACAATACTGGCTTGATATTGGATTTCTACGACTAAGCGGTATTTGTTACCACCAATATTAAAGACAACTCTATTGCTACCACAAATACTGGCATTACCTGCATATTGCTTGACATCATGTGGTGTTGTCCATGTTGCTTTTATTACATCGTGATACCACAATTCTAAAGGTGTTTGTGAGTCTTCATAACCTACTTGTTCCCAAAATTGGCATAAAGAACGCTTAGCAATTACTCTCATGAATTGTCCTAGTTGAGATTGTTACTACAATATCCCAAAAATGGATAATTAGCAATACCTAGCTAAGGTTAGGCCTTTTTTATCAATAATTTTTATTTGTAGACTGTTGTATTATAAGTGTAAGCAATTCAGTACAAATACATACAACCTTTGAATATGTTAACATGTTGAAAATACAAGCTAATGCAACTCTATGCGACCTCTTACAATCCAAACTAAACTTGGTGGATTCTACTTTTGGTACTATTCAATCGTTGGGACGTTTTTGCCGTATTGGAGTTTATACCTACAAGATCAAGGCTTTAACTACAAAGAAATTGGATTACTATCATCCATTGCCATCCTGACACGGATTTTTGCACCGTTTATCTGGGGTTTTATCGCAGATAAAACAGGCAAACGAATGCTACTGGTTCGGATCGCCACATGGATGGAAGCCACCATTTGGTTCCTGATTTTTATCATTCCCAATAATATGCAATCTATTGCATTACTCATGCTGATTTTTAGCTTCTTCCAAAATGCGATTCTTGCACAATTTGAAGGCGTCACACTATTTTGGTTGGGTGACAAACACACTGAATCTTATGGAAAAATACGAAAATGGGGCTCAATCGGATTTATTGTCGGGGTATTCAGCATTGGTGCATTATTGGATGTCGTCGATATTCACTATTTACCGATCATGCTGTTATGTATTGCATTTACCGCATTTATTTGGTCATTTACCATCAAAGAACCTAGCACTGCACCAAGTTCACAAAAAATATTAGAACCCTTATTGCCCATCTTAAAAAAACCAGTGGTTGTTGCATTCTTTGCAATTGAATTTATTATGCTTTTTGCACAAGCACCATTTTATAGCTTTTATAGTAACTACTTAAAATTAGGCGGTTTTAGTACAACTGAAATTGGCTTTTTATGGTCAGTTGGTGTGATTGCAGAAATAATCATGTTTAACTATGCCAATTTCTTTTTAAGCCGTTTTTCTTGGCGTAATTTAGTGGCGCTTTGCCTCGTGATGACCTGCATTCGCTTTCTATTGGCGGGCTATTTTCATGAAAGCTTCGCCATACAATTTATTTCCCAAACATTTCATGCATTTAGTTTTGGCTTATTTCATATTATTGCCATGCGTATCATCCTACAAAACTTCAATGCAAAACAACAGGGCAGAGGGCAAGCACTGTATAGCACCATGTGGGGATTGGGTGTGGCTTCGGGCAGTATTTTAGCAGGACAATATTGGGAACAATTCAGTGGTGAATCGGTCTTTATCATTGCAGGTTTATCTGCACTAATCGGTTTATTGTTGGTGAATTTCCTACCAAAAACTATTCAAACACCTGCTAGATAAAAGTATTCAGAATATAAAAAAACCTTCTCAAGTATCGAGAAGGTTTTTATTCAACAGAAAATGAGTGATTAACCAAAGATTTTCACAATCAAATGGACAATAAATGGTCCAACTAAAACCATAAAAATTCCTGCTAATACCATGGTTAAACTTGCAATTACACCTTCTTCTTTATCACGCATATACGCTTTACTGGTTCCAAAACCATGCGCTGCATTGCCCAAAGAAGCACCTTGTGCAAAACGTGACTTAAGTTTTAAACCACCTAAAACCAAATCTCCGATTAGCATCCCAGTCACACCTGTAATCATAGTGAATAAAATCACCAATTCGACAGAACCGCCAATATGTGTACTGAGTTCCATTGCAAATGGTGTGGAAATGGAACGAGCCATTAAACTATAAGTCGTAGTTTGGTCGAAATGAAATAATTTCGCCAAATAAAAAGCACTGATCATACCTGCAAGCATACCAATCACAACCCCCATGCTGATTGAAATTAGATGTTCTTTAATAATGGCACGATATTCATAAATCGGAATCGCAAAAGCCACAGTTGCAGGACCTAACATCCAGATAATCCATTGACTATCAAGCATATAAGTATCATAAGATACATGTGTGCACAGTAAAATAATGATTAAAATTGTTGGTACAAAAATGGCTGGAGATAAAACAAGATAAGGATATTTACGATACAGTTGTTTAACTAAAACATAGGCGATCAATGTACCCATAAAACAAAGGATTGAAATAATAGACATTATTTATCTCCATGCATGACATGCATCGTTTTATTTGACTGATGCTGTTTTAATTTATGCTCAATTTTAAAACCCAAATGCACGCTATATGCTGTAAACACCATCACACAAATTGTGCCAAGTACAACAACGATAATTAATTGCCAGCCCTCAGTCATAAATAAAGTTTTATATTTCATCAAACCAATAAAACAAGGAATGAAGAATAAAACCAATTCACCAAGAATAAAGTCTGATCCAGATTTAATCCAACCAAGTTTTAATAGACCAGTCATTAGCCCGATCAATAGCATAAATAATCCAATCACAGCTGCTGAAACAGGTAAATTAAAACGGGTTTGAATGATTGAACCGATCCACCAAATTAGGATTAAAAATATAACTTGTAGACAGTTGGTGAAAATAGATTTCAATTGGAAGCTGTGTACGGATGTAGACATGAATGACTGATTTTTTCAGGAGATGGGATATTTTAATGATAATTCTCATGCTAAATTATGAATAATAAATTTTAAATTATGCTTTTTGGGAATGTTTATGGATATTAAAGCACTAAAAGTCTTTGTTGAAATTGTGAATTGTAAAAGCTTCACTTTGGCTGCGGAACACTTGTTCATGACACAACCCACGATTAGTAAAACAATCAAAAACTTAGAAGAAGATTTAAGCACGGCGTTATTTAAAAAAGGTGAAGCCGGACGAAAAAGGGAAGTCGCACTGACTTATGAGGGAGAACTCATTTATCAACATGCTTTAAAAATGCTAAACGAACAAAAACAACTTTTAGAGAGCTTAGATCAAGTTAAAAATTTAAAAAAAGGTCAATTAATTATAGGCTTACCACCATTAGGCTCTGTATTACTCAGCCCTTTGATTGCGTTATTTCATCAAAACTATCCCGATATTCAACTAAAATTTTTAGAAGTTGGTGCAAATGGTATTGAGGAATCGATTGCAGATAAAAGCATTGATGTTGGGATTTTATTGGGAAATTTAAGACCTAATTTTGCAGCAATTCCTGTGTTAGATTCTCCAATGTGCTTGTTAGCAAAGAGAAATTCTCATTGGGATTATCGAGACTCGGTTGATTTAATTGAGTTAAGTGAGGAAACATTCTTGCTTTATGCAGATTCATTTACTTTGAATAAGATGATTATTCAAGCGGCAAACTCAGTTGGTTTTGACCCAAAAGTGGTGTGTAAAAGTAGCCAGTGGGACTTCATTGCAAAAATGGTTGAATTTAATATGGGGATCGCCATTTTACCTAAAATTTATTGTGAACAGCTCGATAGGGATAAATTTTGTTGGGCAGTATTGGATGAGCCTCAACTCAATTGGACTTTAAGTATGGCGTGGAATACAACTGTAGCGATGAGTCCGGCAACCAAAGCTTGGTTAAATATCGTGGATCTTCATCGAGATAAGATTCATTTTTAAGGGTTTTTTATTAATATCCTTAAAGTCTTAAACATAATATTAATTTAAATAATTTTAATGAAATTTAAAATAATATTATTTTTAAATACAATTATTTAACCATATTGATTTCGCATAATGTATATTATGTTAAATCCGATACACCTAACAATAACTTCATATTTTTCTTTCTTGAACTAAGATTCAATAACTTAACTAATTTCTATTTCAATCATAAAATATGATATGTTGACCTTAAGAATAATTCATAAACTTTACTATGTTTGCTTTAAAAACAATTCATTTAGAAAAGAAAGTCTCAAACGAAAATCAAATTATTCTTTTATTTGATTTAGATTCATTCTGTCCATGTATGTACCCTATGCTGTACACCATGAAATTTCTTAGATTTCAAAGTATCTCTACGCAGCATGCAGATTTAATCGCAATAAAATTTTGGTATGAATTTTGGTTTGAAAAGTTTGCCACGTCCTTTTGTGAGTCGTTCTATTCGACATCCTATAATTTTGAGATCATTCAATGTGAAATTGATAATTTCATTGTTTACTTAGAAAATAATAAAAAACTTGAAAGTAATCTTATACGGCTAAGCAATTCAGAACATATTAATTACACAACAATTGGTCATAGAGTTAGATCCTTCTTAAAGTTTTACAACTTCTTGATTAATGAATACTTAAGCATGCAATCACAGCCACAACTTACGTTGAAGGAAATTCAAAAAATTAAAGAAAACTTGAATAAATATATGACAATAAAGAAAAAAATTATAAATAATTTTTCAAAAGCCAATAAGACAATTAAAAGTGAGATAAATCATAATTTTAAGAGCATGAATCAGGAAATGATTAAAGGATTGTATTCAGTCATTTCACCAAGTAACTCTAATAAATACAATGAATTAAATCCTTTTAGATCTAAAAATGTACAACTCAGAAACTTTCTGATCATACATCTCATGCTCAACTATGGTCTTAGAATTGGTGAGCTTATGCTACTAACAACCAACTCTATTAAAAAATCAATTCAAAATCATAGTTTTAGTTTAATTATTACAAATACAGATGATGAGTTCGATGATCGATCAAAAAAGCCAAAAATCAAAAATGAATATTCGTACCGAGTAATTAAACTGCAGGAACGAGACTACAGAATTCTTCAAATCTATATAAATGAAATCCGAAAAGAAATTCCTTCACATATCTTATTTACATCCTTAAAGCCTCCCTATTCTGCTTTAAGTTATGGTAATCCTCCCATAAATAACCGAAGTTAAAAGTAGAGGTTAAGCAGCCCTTAGAGGTGGCTTTCCTTTGTTAGCTTGATGTGGTCTTTCATGGTTGTAATGCCACAACCAGTTTGTTGCATAATCTTGTACTTCTTCCAGTGTGTCAAATAGATGCTTGCTTAGCCAGCTATAACGTATAGTCCGATTATAACGTTCAATATACGCATTCTGCTGTGGCTTACCTGGTTGAATATATTCAATACGAATACCGTGCTCAGTAGCCCAGCGTACAAATTCATGACTGATAAACTCCGGGCCATTGTCACACCGAATAACTAACGGCTTTTCTCGCCACTCCAGCAACTGATTCAACGTACGAATAACTCGGATTGTAGGTAATGAGAATCCTGCTTCAATCGCTAAGCCTTCTCGACGGTAGTCATCAATCACATTTAATAATCGGAACTTTCGACCATCGATCAGCTGATCATGCATAAAATCTAATGACCAGACCTGATTTTCTCGGATTGATTCTTTCAATGGTTCAGGCGCGTGCCGTTTTAGTCTTCTTCTCGGTTTAATACGCAGATTTAGTGCCAACTCACAGTAAATGCGGTAAACCCGCTTGTGATTCCAGCAGTGATTCTCAACATGTCGTAAATATGAGAAGCACAGACCAAATCCCCAATCGGAATTTGCCTCAGTGAGTTCAATGAGCTGTTTAGCAATTAATGCATTGTCATCGCAAAGTTTAGCCTGATAACGGTAGCAGGTTTCACTAATGCCAAATGCAGAGCAAGCTAAACGGATACTAACCGCATGCAGGGCAACGGCTTGTTGAGCCATCTGACGTCGGCAAGATGGCTTCACCACTTTTTTGACATTGCTTCCTGAACAATCTCTGCCTTTAATCGCTCTTCAGCATACATTTTTTTTAGTCTGGTATTTTCTGCTTCCAGCTCTTTCAGTCGAGCCATCAATGAGGTATCCATACCGCCATATCTGGCACGCCATTTATAAAACGTGGCATTACTCATGCCATGTTCACGACAAAGGGTGGCTACAGGTGTGCCAGACTCCGCCTGTTTTAAAATGGACATGATCTGGCTGTCAGTAAATTTAGATGTTTTCATGCAGAATCTCCTGCTCGTATCTTAAGAGAAAATTCTACTTTTAGATCCTTTTATTTTTAGGGGGGATTACCCATAACGCTGAACCCAACGATAAATTGTGGTGTGGTCAACATTCACACCC